>JAYWHL010000145.1:0-4052 GCA_043777715.1 Cytophagaceae bacterium
GCAGCGTATTTTCTTCGGTTTCTGTTTTTCGACAATGCCCTAATTATCATTTCTTTTTCTTTTTTCTCTAGCGAAAGTGTCTCTTCTTCTGCAACGTGTTGAATATCAACCACATCAGACCTTTGGGTTTGGAAAGAGTCGAGGGCTAAGGTATCATCGTTTGGTTTATCAATAACCGTTAAGAAAGATGATTGCTGTTCTTCAAAGAAATTATCTTCGGGCTTTGATAAATTAAATAAATCTGGGTGTTTTTTAAGGACTTCGTTTGGATTGGCCTCTCCGTTTTGGATTAAATCATAAAGAATTTTCTTCAAGTCGGAAACGTCTTTTTTTAGGTCAAACAATATCCGATACAGTAAATCTCGTTCCGAAAAATTTTGATCTCCATTTCCAAAACTTTGCATTAAACTTGGCAAAGTGGCTGCCTTGGTTTCGGGAATATATTTTTTTAGCATTTGAGCATCTATCGTTCTTGTATCGGATTCAAGAATTGATATTTGTTCGGCCATGTTTTTCAATTGACGAATATTTCCTGGAAAACGATAAGAAACCAATAACTGAATGGCATCAGGCAATAAAGTAATGGGTTTGATGCGGTATTTTTCAGAAAAATCACTTGTGAATTTCCTAAATAAAAGCTCTATATCCATTCCTCTTTCACGTAATGGTGGCACTACGATAGGCACGGTATTTAATCGATAATAAAGGTCTTCCCTAAACTTACCGTTACCCACGGCTTCTAACAGATTCACGTTGGTCGCTGCAATAACCCGAACGTTAGATTTCTGAACTTTGGACGACCCAACTCTGATAAACTCACCACTTTCTAGCACCCTCAATAGCCTTGCCTGTGTGCCTAGGGGCATTTCGGCTACTTCGTCCAAAAAAATCGTACCGCCATCTGTTACTTCAAAATACCCTTTTCGTTCATCAATTGCTCCTGTAAACGAGCCTTTTGCATGACCAAAAAGTTCGGAATCAATTGTTCCTTCGGGAATAGCCCCGCAGTTAATGGCGATGAATTGGCCATGTTTTCGGTGTGATAAATTATGGATGATTTTAGAAAATGACTCTTTTCCGCTCCCACTTTCTCCATTAATCAAAACGGTCATTTCAGTATTGGCTACCTGCACAGCTACCTCTATGGCATAATTTAGCATTGAGGCATTACCAATAATTCCAAACCTTGCTTTTATATTTTGTAATTCTTGAGTTGTCATTTTTATTTCAATTTACTTCATGGCCAATCAATGTCCCAGAACTACACTCTGTTACCAAAACATTTACATAATCGCCTTTTTTATGATTCCCTTTTGCAAAAACTACTACCTTATTTTGGTCGTTCCTTCCCTGCAAAAAATCATCAGACCGCTTCGAGAAACCCTCGGCCAATACTTTATGTACTTTTCCCACTCCCTGTTGGTTGCGTTCCAAACTATGCACCCTTTGAAGGGCTATAATTTCGGCTAGTCTCCTTTTTTTGACCTCTTCGGGTACATCATCCTTAAACTTTTTAGCTGCTGGCGTGCCTGGGCGTTCGGAATACGAAAACATGTAACCATAATCAAACTTAACGTATTCCATCAATGAAAGCGTTTCTTGGTGGTCTTCTTCGGTTTCGGTGCAGAAACCAGCAATCATATCTTGAGAAATACCGCAGTCAGGTCCTAAAACTTCTCTTATTCTATCGATTTTCATTTGATACCAAGCCCTATCGTAAGTTCTATTCATGGCTTCCAAGATGCGAGAACTACCGCTTTGTGCTGGCAGGTGGATATAATTACAGATATTTTCGTGGTTTTTTATCGCAAAAAGTACATCATCTGAAATATCTTTGGGGTGAGAGGTACTGAACCTCACTCGCAAATCGGGGCTAATGGCGGCTACCATTTCGAGTAAATTGGCAAAACTAAAAGTTTTATTTTGGGTTGGGTCGTGGTATTTGAAGCTATCAACATTTTGCCCCAACAAAACCACTTCTTTGTAGCCTTCGGCCACTAGTTGTTCGCATTCCTTCACGATACTATACACATCTCGGCTTCGTTCACGGCCACGGGTATAGGGTACAACACAAAAACTACACATATTATCACAACCCCGCATGATACTCACCATGGCATTTACGCCATTAGAGTTGAGCCTAACTGGGGCAATATCGGCATAAGTTTCGTCTCTTGACAAAAAAACATTAATTGCCTTTTGGCCTGTTTCGGCCTCCATAAAAAGTTTGGGTAAATCCCGATAGGCGTCTGGCCCAGCTACGATATCTACAATTTTTTCTTCTTCTAAAAACTTTGTTTTCAGGCGTTCGGCCATGCAACCCAATACGCCAATGATAACATCTGGATTATCTTTTTTGAGAACTTTGAACTGTTGTAGCCTTTTCCGTACTTTTTGTTCGGCATTTTCTCTGATGGCACAGGTATTTATCAAAACTAAATCTGCCTCTTCAAAAAGAGAAGTTGTCGAAAAATTGCCTTCTGATTTTAAGATAGACGTTACAATTTCGGTATCAGAAAAATTCATCTGACAGCCATAACTTTCTATATAAAGTTTTCGACCTAATCCATTTTCATTAAGGCTGATTTTAGGTAAGTCAAGCTGTTGTTTATCTTCGGGGGTAAGTATTTCTAAGGATTTCATTTAAACTTTATGATTCAAATTTGTGAATACAAATTTACACATTTATAAATAAATCATGCCAATTTGTCAGTATTTTGATGTAAGACTTGTAAAACAATAGATTTAAAAAGGATAGCCAAGCCCTAAATTAAAAATAAGTGGATTAGTTCCGTTTCTGCTAAAACTAAAATTTGGCAAAACGTATCGTTCGGAACGAGGGCGAGCGGGTTCAAGGATTTTTAAGCCAAAATCTGTTCTGATCACAAAATAAGTGAAGTCGTATCTTAATCCAAAACCTGCACCTACGGCCATTTGGCTTAGAAAAGAATTTAGCTTAAACTTAGCATCGTCTGTATTAAAGCCTTTGCTTAACCAAACGTTTCCTGCATCAACAAAAAAAGCCCCATTAATATCGCCACCAACGTGAATAATAGGAAAACGCCATTCTATTGAGCTTTCTATCATAATATTCCCGTTGCGTTCAAAAGTATAATCCACGGCTTTATCTTTTGTGTTGGGTACTCCCCCATTGTATCCTCCCTGACCAACTCGTCGAGGTAACCAAGCCCTTAGCGAGTTACTACCACCCACAAAAAAGTATTTTTCATAAGGCAGTTCATCATTGTCGCCATAACTTTGGGCGATGCCTGCATTGAGCCTAATGGCAATTTTTGATTTTTTACCAGTTGGGATAAAATATCGGAGGTCGGCACTTAACTTGAAAAACTTAAAGAATTTGAGTGAATCGTTTTTGTCTTCGTTAGCAAAAAGCGTTTCTATGGCATTAAAGCGTTGATTTGCCAATAAATTCAAGGTCGTTCCGCCCGATTCTGCATACAAACGCATATATCTTGCTCTTTTATTTTTACCAATAACGTTTTCATTGAAGGTGTATGTACCGCTCATACTCGAAACAAAAGATCTTCTAAAACTTTCTATCAGGTTATTACCCCTAAACGCCTTCAAATCTTCAAGATAAAGCCTAAAAGTATCTAATTTAAAGCCTGTTCGGATAAGGTTAATATCAAACAATGAGAAGGTAAATGATTTTTGAAGAGATTTTTGCCAAGAATAACTCATGGCTAATTTAAAGTTAGTTCGCTGATATTCAGGTCTATCGATAAAGTTGATACCTAAACCTACTTGTGTGCGAGGATTGAGTTTGTCAAATTTTGAAGCAATTTTTCTTGGCGATAAAATCTGAGGAAAAACAATACTAGCGTTAAGGCCAATTTCTTTTCCTGCATAGATATTATCATCAACAAGAAAAAATCCCGTTTGACCTTCTAAACTTGCCCTAGCCGTTATCTCTAAAGATTCCAATCCTCCAAAAATACTACGAACTTTTAGCGAAGCATTGCCATTGGGGCCGGGCAAGCCTTGAAAAACGTTAAAACCAACTTCTCCCGAAAAGGTATATTTTTCGAGCG
>JAYWHL010000146.1:0-11484 GCA_043777715.1 Cytophagaceae bacterium
CTTCTGATGAAAGTCCGAAATGAGTAAAGAATACAGATTATTGTTAAGTAACTGGTAAACAACAAACGGGAACTTTTGATACTTCATAAAATGAAAGAACTAAAAAATATTTTACCTATAATTCGATTACTTTATAAATATAAAGGAGTGTTGTCTAAATTCAGATACAGCGACAGTGGCTACACTCCAAATAGGACTGGCTGGATTTTGATTTGGCTAGAAAATACTCCGAAGCTATATTTACAAGCTGATATCGTGTATCCAACTTATGATAAAGATTATGATAAATATTGGAGTTTTTATATAGCAGATGATGATGGACATTGCTATTATTTCGATAAAAGAAAAAATAAACTGGTAAAATATCATTATGACCAAAGATTATTCAAAGATGCTGAATTTGACGAAAAAGGTAATTTCAAATGTAATTATGATTTGATAGATATTACTACAGGCGAAAGTTTACAAAAAAAGGATTTAGAGGTTTTATAAAACTTATTTAGTCCAATTATAATAGCTCATATTAAAAATTGTGTTGATGAAATAGATGACTACTTTCGAAAAACATAAAAGTTGTTTGAGAGTTCAGGAAGTGGATAGAATTTCTGCAACCCCTGCTTGCTAAGACGTCCTGTCCCCGCAGGGTTCATCATTACAAAACACAAATTGACCTCTCTTGGTAAACTACTTCTTCAAAGATTTATTAGGTATGCGAGTTAGGGTTTGAAATTACATTTTTAGCCTCAGAGAGGCGTAATTTTGGTAAAAATGATGCCTTTAATGTCCCAACGCCCTATCGGGGCGACATTTTGGATTAAATGCCGCCCTGATGGGGCTTTAGAGGTACAATCTTTGGCATTTTTCTACCAAAATAACAGCCCAACGGGCTTTTTAACCCCTAATTCGCATTAGGTTATTTCATCTTTAAGTCTTCAAAATTTCACTCCTGCCGAAACATAAAATGTTCGTCCATCAGCTGGTAATAATCCTGGACCAGGATAACCGCCAGCTCTACGAGTGAAATAACGCTCATCAGTCAGATTATTGACCCCTGCCTTCAAGATGTAATGTTTCAAGAATTTAAAATTGGTTGATAAATCCTGTACTTGATAGGCGGGAATTACGCCCGTGGTGGCTGTTGCATTTGGAATTTCAGTATTTGAAGCATCTGAATACGCTTTTCCAATATCGCTCATTTGCCAAGTAACAGAAAAACCTTTTTTAGTGTAAGTAAGCCCAAAACGATTTATTTTTTGGGGAGCGTTTTCTACTCGTTTTCCTGATAAATTTCCTTCAATTATCTGTCCATTAGTTACTGATGTTGTTTTAAAATCACGGTAGGTTGCATCAATAAAAGCGAGCGAAGCAAAAATACTTAAAGAACCTAATTTGGCTTTTGGAGCAAGTGCCGTAAGAGCATCAAATTCTAAATAACCCTCAAAACCCTGACTTACGGACCTGCCTAAGTTGGTACGATACTGAAAACGTTGCCCCGTTGGATTAACTTGGCTGATTGTTCCAATACGGTTATCGTAATTTAAAAAGAAATAATCTACATCAAAATTGAAAAAATTATTGATTTTCCCACGATAACCAAAATCAAAATTAAATCCTCGGGCATCTTGTAAATTTTCGTCAATAATGTCGGTGGTTGCGGGGGGAGTCAAATCTGAAATAAGCACGGGGCGATAGGCTTGAGAAATATTAGTATAAAATTCTGATTGCTTTGTTACGTGATATTCTGCCCCTGCTCCAAACAAAGCAAAAGTACGAGTTCTACTAATGGGTGAAAGATTAGTCGCTTGTCCATTTGTTAAACTGAAACGTCCTTCCATCGTTGAATTTATGTTTTCTATTCTGGCTCCCGCAGTTATTAAAAAGCGGTCGTTAAAACGAAAAATATTTTCAAAAAAGGCTGCTACATTCGTGTTTTTAAATGCCAAATCACGGGGATATAAACTCTCTACGACGTCAAAATTCATATCGGCATCAGCCGTTCCTTTGCCCAATTGTTGGCGGTTGATATTTCCCTTAAAGTAACGAAGTCCTGTGGCAAGCGTATTACTTTTTCCAAACAACTTGTAATCGGTCAGAAAACGGAGTTCTGAACCATAATTAGTGTAAAAATCTCTATCTACTTGACGATTTTTTAGGTCATCTGTTTCGGTAATAGCACGAACAAAACCCACACTGTTACGTTCAGCCATTACGCCAAATGCTTTGAAACTCAATTTTGATTTTTCATTAAAAATATATTCTGCATTAAGCGAAGGAATCAGCCAAGGCGTACTCAGCCAATTGCGATTGCGAATACTCTGACGGGCATTTTGGGCAAATTGTACGTCCGTCAAACCACCCGCTTGTTGCGACTGAAAGGTCATATATGTTATTTCAGCCCCAACTTTCAACTTGTTTGATACTGCGTAGTTCAACGCCAAATGGGCATGGTCGGTGTTGAAGTAGGTGTTATCTCGCCAACCATTTCCTGCTCTCTTTTGGTAATAAGCCGTGTAGCTCAGTTTTCCAGTTGTGCCTCCAATGTAGTTAAAAGTACTAAATAGCCCGTTGCTGCCCGTGGTGTTCTGAGATTCAACGGTAAAACGGGTAGAAATATCAGGTTTCCGCATTACAAAATTCATCAAACCACCAAATTGAGAACCATATTGCAAAGACGAAGCACCCCGAACAATCTCAATTTTATCCACTACTTCCATCGGTGGAGTGTAATATGCTTCTGGATAGCCCATTGGGTCGGGCGTGATGTCATAGCCATTCATTCTAACATTAAATTCCCAAGAGCGATTAGGGCTGAGTCCTCGTGAGGCCACGCCCAACTGAATCCCCGAGCCATCGTTTTCCCAAACCGAAATTCCTGGCGTACGCCCAAATACTTGACGGGCATTGTTCATCGCCAAATTAGCATTAATGTTGTCTAATCGAATAACCTCGTTTTTCTTAGTGGCGTAAATTGAAAACCCTTCAACTTCTGCTAGATGCTCGTTACCTCTTACTCCCCGATTAGCAATTACATCAACACCGTTGAGCATATTAGAGAAGTCTTCCATCTGAAAATCCACTTTTTTGGTTTCATTTTCAATGATTTTTATGGTTACTTCTTGTGTTTTTAATCCAACGTTTGATACAACGAGTGTATATTCTCCCGCTGGAATTGATTTGATGACATATTCTCCATTTTGATTAGATTGGGCATTTCTTACAGTTCCTTTTAAAGTAATATTTGCACCAACAACCGCTTGTTTGTCTTGGTTAGTAATTTTTCCTGATATGCTCGTTTTTTGAGCAAGTAAACTAATTTGGAATATTAAAATGAGGAGAATTGTATTTACTGAAGATTTCATTTGATTTTGCGAATTTTTATTTAGACTGATTTTAAATAACATCACAAAATTATATTTTGATTTTCACAAATCAAAATTATTTAGACTATTTCTAAATAGCATTTCCTTAAATTACCTCATTTTCTTCGTGGTTTGTACCCACTCTTCGGAATGTTCCCGTAGGGTTCTCTCGGAGTGAATGTTTGGGGTTTTGTAAACTCCGTGTAAATTATTTTTTGAGATAAAAAAATACTAAAATGTTTACTTTATTACTCCCGTGGCTTTGCCCACACCCATTTTGCCAGTTTTGTTAATGCCTTCTACCCTAATATCGAGCGTGGTACGAGCATCAGAAGCCCAAAAACTGACGCTTGCTTTACCGTTTTGGTCGGTTTCTATCTTAGGATTCCAGTATAGCGTACTCCGTAAATCGCTATGGTTTATAGTTGGTTTTGTGTCATATTTTGGGTGATAAAAATCTCTTGGACTGGCATAACCCATTAATTTTAGCATACTTGTGCCTGGCAGAACGTCTTTGCTCCAGTCATAGTTTTTGTTTCCTTGTTTAGTCAAAAACGAAATTGCACCCCCATAAGCCTGCGAACCAAAAATTGCCGCCGTTGCTCCTGTTAGCACATCTACGGCTTCGATATCACAAGGCTGAATCCCCACCAAAAAATCTTTATCAACGATTACACCATCTACCAAATATAGTGGCTCAACTGCCCCGCCCGTCATGGTGGCTGCACCTCTAATTTGGGCGGTGTAAGTAGTCCCATTTGCCGTAATGCTCACCCCAGCCATTCGCCCCTGAAGCAACTGCAAAGGATGAAAAGCCCCCACACAAGTTATGTCATCAATCTTTAGGGATTTGTCAGCCGAGCCGTACATTTTGCGAGTATCTCGCTCATCGTCTGGGCCGCCTTTTTTGCCTTTTATCTTCACTTCTTGTAACATCTGCATTTTGTTGAGCAGCAAACCCTTTTCAAAATCCTGCATTTCTTTAGTCATTTTCAAGAAAGCATTTAAATCTAACTGACTGTATGTTAGTGGATTATACTTGGGTTGCCAAAGCCTTATTTTGGGTAAATCCTTTTGTTTATTAAGGCTTATGTCCAAATTTCGCCCTCCTTGGTCTTTTTTGCCTTGTAGCATTACGCTTGTGCTATCATAGAAATTTAACTGATAAAAACCAAATGTACCGTCGGTTTGGCTTTCGACCATATTGAACTGAGGCCCGTTTTTATCTTTTACCAAAAGTGTAAGTTTAACGGGTTTTTCGGTCGGTTTTCCGTTAGATTTAAGAACTTTTCCCGTGATTTCAAAACCATTTTCTATCAAAAACTGTGGGTTATTTTTCTTGGCTTCTTGCACGGCTTGCCACGTAAATCTCCGCCAGCCTTGTGTCATCATCAATATATCAAGGTGGGTGCTTGCTTGCAAATTTTCTTTGTCAAAATAAGCAGCGGGGTCTTCTATCGCCCCTTTTACATCAGCAAAATAGGCCGTTTTGTTTACTCGCTCCTGGCAGTCGGACTGTAAAAGCATATAACTAAGAATATCCGACCTAAAAGCCGATTGTTTGACTTGATTGGCATCGGTTATGGCCACCGAAAAACTCCCTTTTACGGCCTGCCCCTTAGCGTCGGTAACGGCCAAATCTAATTCCATTTTTTCTCGTGGCTGATAACTCGGCTTAGACATATTGAGTTTAACATTAAGCCAGTCGTTCTTTTTTTCAAACAATAATCGTTCGCATCGAGGTTGGCCTGTGGGGTCAAATAGTGTTACCACCACCACACCATCTTCTGGAATTTTGTTTCTTGGAATAATAAAATTGATGTTTCGTTTAGCTGCCGATGCCTTGCTTGCCCAAACGGTCTCGCCTCGTTGATGCACCACCAACGACACAAAAGCATCGGCAGCTACCTGATTATGAGACACATACACTTTTATATTATCTTTATTGCTAAGGTTATCTACTTGCAAAAAATAGCCTTTGGCCAATGCCGTTGGAAACTCAAAAGGCTTGAATACGCCATCAGCTTGTTTTACAAAAGCCTGATACGTTTTGCCATCGTTGGGCGTAAAACTAAAATATCCCATACCTGCGTGTTCGGTAGCAAACAAAGCCACAGTATCTTTTTTATCTTCTATTACTATACCTTCGCATTCTAGGCCTTGGCCCAGCATATTCACAATCTTAAAACCCACTCGGCTTTCTATGCCCGTTACCAAGTCGCCTCCTTCGGGAAAAAACTGACAGTCGGACACTTCGCCCAACTTTTGGAGTTTGTTTTGGTCATAACTTACGGTACTATTGGGTTTGTAAATGCTGATTTCTTTCTCAAAAAATAAATCATCTGGCGAATTTCTCATCCATTGGGTATATGCCCGCAGGTGGTATGTACCCACAGCCAAGGTATCGGGCAGGGCTATGTCTCCCCTACCTGTGCCGTTGTCTATTTCTATAATTCTTTGGGCTACAACTTTCCCAAGGCGGCGGTCGGTTAAGTCCACATAAAGCACCTTGGTAAGGCTATCGCTGGTATGGCCGATGGCGCCAAGCACATAGCTACTAAACCAAAGGGTATCGCCAGAGGCATAATACGAACGGTCGGTGTGGAGATATACTTTTTGTTGGGGGTAGTCTTGCAAATAAGCCTCTAGTTTATTGAGCAGATTATCAATAAATTCTTCATTGGCAAAACGAAAGGCTGAAAAAGTGCAGGTAAGCACAAGGAACGAAAGGAGGATTTTCTTTTTCATCAGAAGCGGGTTTAGATTTGATGATTAAGGTAAGAGATTTAATCCAAACAAAAAAGCGAACTCGTAAGAATTCGCTTTTTTGTTTGGGCAGAAAATAGTTCTTAAAGATAACCCTACCGCATTCTATCAGATGACCTAACCAAATCTTCGTCTTTTTTGATAAGTTTATTGGCAATCATATTAAACAATAAGCCCGCCACAGCGGCATAAAAACCTATTCCGTACACGCCTTTGTTGTTATCGGCAAACATGGGTACGCCAATCTGATAAATATAATACCAGCTAAGGCCCATAACCAAGGCCACCACAAACGAAATAAAAATACCAATAAACAATTGTCGCATACGGTTTTTGAATTGGCTAATCGAAACCAACGACAACACCAAGCCCAAAGCCGCCGCAATGGCTATGTAAATGCTTGGTTGTGTGGTGGTTACTGCATTTGCCTTGCTAACGGTCATGGCCGTTGCAGTTAATAAAACGGTTTGGTCGGTGGCTACATCGGTTTTGGCCCAAATAGAAAACGTTAAGGCAAAAGCCATGGCCACAGCTACAAGAGCCAAAAAAATAGTTTGAGGACGTTGAATCATACAGTTAAGGTTGTTGAATGTGAATCTAAGGAAGATTAAAATTGAGTTTCTTGAAAATTAAAATTGAGTTTCCCCACAAAAATAAGACTTTTGTTTCTTTCCTACTAATCATTCAACATCATAGATTTTCTGTATCTTTAATTTCTAGTAAGTACTTGATCTAAATCAGTTTGCACAATTAATGTCGTAATTATTTGTATTTCAAGCATATAGCTTACCGCTTATTGCTCATAGTTATTTATCCTCTAAACCTATTTGTTTTATATGAAAAAATTTTTTCTAGCTTTTTTACTAACGCTGCTATTAGCTAATGTTTATAGTTTTGGACAAACATCTCGTGATGCCCTCGCTCCAAAAAGCAACCCAGCCGAAGCCCTAACCAAACAACTTTTTGGAGCAACCATCTGCACCACCTCTTTAGAAGAAACCTTACTTTTTTATAGAGACGGCATGGGGCTATCGGTTACTGGCCCAGTACTTTTAGATGCCAAAACCAAGGCCAAAGAACGAAAAATGTATGATATACCTACTGATATCGACTGGCAATTGTATATTTTGGACAGGCCAACCGTCCCATCGGCTATCAAAATCAGGCTTATGGTACTCAACAAACCAACTCCTACGATACACCAATCATGGAATTCATTAGAATATGGGCCATTTTCTTTAGGGTTTCCTAATCTAAAACAAGCAATCGTGGATAGCCTAATACGCCAAAAAGGTTTTGGATCTCAAGCCGCCATGAATGTATATCCCGTAACGGCGGGCGATAATTCTAAATATACAGTTTATGAAACCATTTTTAATGGCCCCGATTTTGTGAAAGGCGTGGGCATAACCCGTGGCGACGGTATGCCTCAATTATCTCCAACCGACCCCCTTACAGGCATGGGCGGGCCTGGGTATTCGGCCATGATTCTCCAAGATTCACAAACATTTATTGATTTTTTGGTTAATGTACTAGGGCTTGAACTCCGTGCCGACCGTATTTGGACTACCTCTGGGGCTTTGGGCGTGCCAGCAGGTACACAATATCGTTTTGCTTTGGTATATGCCAAAGGGGCAGCTCACGGGCATCAGTTACTGATAGAATTTTTGAATGCTAAGGGAATATACACGGGCGTAGCCATGAAAATACCCAACAGAGGGCTGGGTTGTTGGACATTTCCATGCAAAAATCTGAATACCGTACTATTGGCAGCCAAAGCCCAAAACATCAAAATTATTCAAGAACCCACACTGTACCATTCGCCATTTTATGGTAATAAAAAAGCCATGACCTTAGTTGCTCCCAATGGTTTTTTGATAGAACTATTTGAGGAACAATGACATACAAAATCTAATTGGTTGTTCGATTGCCAGAAGTGGCTTGGCTAGAATTTTTTGAAGGGATTATTGAAGTTGTTTTTCAAGTTAAATATCAACAAAAAAGCAATGAGTTTTTGGCTCATTGCTTTTTTGTTTAACGGTCGGTGATGTATCTTAATACTCCCAAAGATTATGCTCAAATTCCATCAATTGGTACTCTAATTGTTGAGATTTTTCTAAGCCTTTTCTGTCCGAACCATAAATTGATGATAAATCACGGTTTTGTGGGTCTGACTTTTTGGTAATTCTTCCGTAAAACAAACGCAAGTCAAAGGCATCGGCCATATTCTTGTGTTGTGCTTCGTTTTGAGCATTATACCAAATAAATTTACTTGGATTGCTTCTGAAATATCGGTCAATATCTTTGTACTTAAACGTGCCAATGGGTACATCGAAACCTCTTGTTGTGCTACCAGAAGGCACAAACAACGAAATAGCCTGAATATCAAAATAGACTCTTGAACGTTGTTTATCAAAAATCATGTCTTCCATCAACTCAATGGTTTTAAGCTCTTGTGGAAAATATTCTGCCGTTTCCACAACTTTGGGTTTGGCCACTGCCACAACGGGTTTGCCACTAGCATCTTTTTTGGCAGGTTCGCCCCAACCATCATCTGTCGATTCCTGAAAACCCGCTTTTTTTTCTTCTTCTGTCAGGCCACCACCTGCATCGTCCATTTGCAAGTTTTTGTTAAACTGCTCTAGGGTTAATTTAGTCGTCAAAGAATCTCCCGCATACACATCAATTAAGCCCGCCTTCACGGCATCAATCAGGTATTTAGTTATCTCGTTGTTTTTAGAGAAAAATGGTTGGTTTTGCTTTTCACGCATATCCAATCTTCTCCAAATACGGCTTTTCCACATAATATCCGACTCGTGGATTGGCCTTACCGAGTTTGGATTAATACCTCCATCGCTTTTTTCGCCTTTGGTTTCTTTTTCTGCCTCACCTTTTTTTACCAAAGGCTGTTGGGCAACTGCCACAACACTTACCAGTACAAACAGTAAAGAAAATGCTATTTTTTTCATATTGTTTTATTTATGCTTTGATTCAATATTAAAACGCTCGAATGTCTCAATTATTTTGTTGGAGTAAAACCTAAGATACAGGTCTCTTACAATAGAAACGATTTAGTAAAGCGAGATAACTTTTGATACCCTACCCATACCCATATCTAGGATTTCGTTTTTAAAATTCTGACGCTTAACATTCTCAACATCAACCACATAACGGTCACCAGCTTGTGCCTGTGCAGCCAGTCGTGTGATACTACCTTCTTTTTCAAAAGTAACAGCATCAACTTTTTTAGTTCCTCTAGCCAAGGTTACTGTAACTAAGGTTGCTCTAAAACGGGCATCTTCTGGACAAGTATTTTTGAAGCCTTCATCTGGGATACAATTAACGGAAATACTTCTTAATTGCGTAGCTGGCATTCCTTTTCGCTCATCTATGGTTGCCCCATTTCCTAGAATTACAATTTCTGGCTTAGGGACTTTTCTTACTTTGAAAGGGTCTTTACCCAACAATTGCCCTTGGTTAGATACATTCATGGCAAAAGTTGCAGAATTTGGCACGAGTGTAACCTTACCACCGCCACCTGCTATGGCATCGCCACCATCAGCCGAAAACGAAGGGCTCCATAAAGCCCCCAAACCAGGGCTAATAACCTCGACCTTGTTTTGGCAACCCAAATATAGCCCTGGCAATGACCCCGCCATGATGTTATAAGTAGGTTTAATCACAACATATTCGCCCGTAACGGTAATCGTTTTTGCCTGACCAGAAGGGTCATTATAAGAGATAGACCCAGTGTAGGGCTTCCGTGCTTGGCCTTTTGAGTCATATTGTCCACCTTGGGCAATAAACTTGATAGTTGCTTTACCGTCTTGGACAGGCACAGCCGCACCATTAAACGACATTCTTGGTGTGATGGCACTACTAGAAGCCGCAATAAACATTTCGGCCTCAAAGGGTGTTCCAGCAACTACCGCATTAGATTTTGCTGAAATCATACCAAAAATTTTGTCGAATTTTATTTCTTTTGCTCCTACTTTTGCCGCCAATTGGTCTAGTATCGTATTTTCATACCTTCTGATTTCAGATTGTTTTTGGCTTAAAACCGCCAAAGCCGCTGGTACAGGTGTTTGGGCAAAATTTAGGTTGGCAAAATCTTTATCTTTTTGAGATGGATTTTTACTAGAAATAGGGTCGTCTTTGCCATCAACGGCCAAAGGGGCAAGCGTTGTGCCTGCATCAGCATATTTGATGAGGCTCGTAACAAACTGATTTAACTGATTTTTGAAAGTATATGCTTTTCCATCGCTTTGGCCAACCATCAATATCGCCACTTTTTCTTCTTCGGTTGGGTTTACAACATTCCCTGCTTCGTCCAAACCTCCACCTGCTGTAATTACTTCTTGCTTTAGTTTATCCACTTCAGCAATCATCTCGTTTGTGATTTTTCTAACTTCATCAGCATTTTTTACAACGTCGGTGTATAATGCTGGATTACTAGATTTGGCTACGGTTTCTTTGATAGATTTTACAGCATTTTGGTTTTTTTCATTGGCCGAACCATTGGCCGACTCCAAACTTCTATTCAAAAGCGTGAATTTGTCTAGTAATGATGAACTTACCTGCAATGCAAGGATGGCCGTTAGCACCAAATACATCATCCCAATCATTTTCTGACGGGGCGTTTCTTTTAATCCTGCCATTTTATTTATGTATTTTCGATTATATAAATCCTAAAAAGGATTCAAATAGATTAGATATGTATTTTAATTATTGTCTAAAAAAACTTCAATCGTTTTTTAGTTACCTCCTTTCATTGCCGAAAGCATTCCGCCATAAACGCTATTCAATGAGTTGATATTGGCAGTCAGTTTAGTCAATTCTTGCTTGAATTGCTGTGTGTCCTTACTTGCCGAGGCCATGTTTTCCATTGCCGACGATAAGTTACCATAAAACGAGTTCATGGCTTTTAGGTGGCGGTTGGTATCTTGTAATTCTAATTCATAAACGGCATTCAAAGCACCCATTTTCTTGGTTACTTCAGCAAACTGTGTACGATATTCTTTGGCGTCAGTCGATGCCGAAGCCATTTCGTTCATGGCACTCATCGTTGTTCCATACGATTTGTTCATATCTATCATCGAAGCCGCTGCTGTTTTTACGTTTTTGGCGTATTCGTTAGTGGCTACGGTTGCATCAGTTATCTGACCAATTTTAGAAACGGTTTCTGTCAAGCCTTTCATGCCAGCACCCAAACTTGAGATTAATTCTGGGCCGATTTTAGCATCAGAAAGCATACTGTCCAGGGTAGCCGTAAGTCCTTTACCATCAGGTTTTTTGGTCTTTGCAGGAGCGGCGTCATCGTCTAATTCTGGATATACTTTCTCCCAATCATATTCTCTAC
>JAYWHL010000147.1:0-4040 GCA_043777715.1 Cytophagaceae bacterium
TCGGTGGGGTGTGGAAACGGCCACCACCACGGCCACATCGCCAATGGAGAGGTCGCCTTTGCGATGCACAATAGCCACTCCCGCCACTGGCCAACGCTCACGGGCTTGGTTGGCCAATTCTTCTAGTTTTTTGAGGGCCATGCTATCAAAGGCTTCATAAACCAACCGTACTACTTTTTTGCCCGTAGAATGATTCCGTACCGTACCAATAAACACATCGATAGCTCCAGCAGAATCATCAGACGACATTCTTATAACTTCCTGAACATCAATTTCTTGGTTTGTTATCTTGATATAATTTGCTTGCATTTATTGAGAAATTTGTTTAAAAATATCCAAAAAAGGCAAAGAACCTTCTTCGATTTGTAAGCCAATAGCCACTTGCTTACCCAGCCCTAAGAAGCCATTGGCAATTGGCTGTAAGCAATAGGCTTGAAATACAGGTAGTTACAATATTAATAATACAAGCTAATTTTACACAATTACTTATTTGCTACTATAATTTGGGGCTTCTTTTGATATTTGAACATCGTGCGGGTGGCTTTCTTTTACGCCTGCGGCTGTTATTTTCACAAACTTGGCTTGTTGCAAAGCGGGAATATCTTTTGCTCCACAATAGCCCATGCCTGCCTTTAGGCCGCCTACCATTTGGTAAATTATTTCGCCAACTTTGCCCTTAAACGGCACTCGCCCAACGATTCCTTCGGGAACTAGCTTTTTGATGTCGTCTTCGGCATCTTGAAAATATCGGTCTTTTGAGCCTTCTTCCATGGCCTCCACCGACCCCATTCCTCTATAATTCTTAAATTTTCGGCCTTCAAAAAGTACAATTTCGCCTGGGGCTTCTTCTGTTCCTGCCAGCATAGAGCCTACCATTATGCTACTGGCCCCACCTGCAATGGCTTTTACAAAATCGCCCGAATATCGAATACCCCCATCGGCAATGATAGGCACGCCCATACCCGCCACGGCCTTTGAGGCTTCGTAAACGGCTGATAATTGGGGCATTCCCACACCCGCAATGATTCGGGTTGTGCAAATACTGCCCGGCCCAACGCCTACTTTTATGGCATCGGCACCCGCATTGGCCAAGGCCAAGGCCCCTTCGCCCGTGGCCACATTGCCCACAATAACGTCTAATTTAGGAAAAGTACTTTTTACCGACTTTAGGGCATTGATTACCCCCAAACTATGGCCATGGGCGGTGTCTATGCTCACTACGTCCACGCCCATCGCCACAAGGGCTTGTACTCTTTGAAGCAAATCGGCGGTTACGCCCACGGCCGCTCCCACTCGCAAACGCCCAAGAGGGTCTTTGCAGGCGTTGGGGTGGCTACGGCGTTTGATAATGTCTTTGTAGGTAATTAGGCCCGTGAGTCTAAAATCTTTATCAACGATGGGCAGTTTTTCTATTTTAAATTCTTGTAATACGTTTTCGGCTTCGGCCAAGGTTATGCCTTCTGATGCTGTAACCAAATTATCTTTGGTCATAATATCAACAACGGGCTTGGAGAGGTCTTTCTGAAAACGCAAATCTCGGTTGGTCAAAATCCCCAACAGTTTGCCCTGATGGTCGATAACAGGAATACCCCCAATCCTAAACTCTCGCATAATCCGATGGGCATCGGCCAAAACCGCCCCTTCGTTTAAGGTAATGGGGTCTATAATCATTCCCGACTCCGAGCGTTTTACTTTTCGTACTTCGGCGGCTTGGGCTTCGATACTCATGTTTTTATGAATAATCCCTATGCCGCCTTCTTGGGCAATGGCAATGGCCAAGTCGGACTCGGTAACAGTATCCATGGCCGCCGAAATGAGCGGTATGTTTAGCGTAATGTTTTTGGTAAGTTGGGTTTGGGTAGAGGTTTCTCGTGGGAGAACTTCGGAGTAGGCAGGCAGAAGCAGTACGTCGTCGTAGGTAAGTGCTTCAAACAAAAACTTTGAGGTATCTAGCATAGCAAATAACGAGTTGAGTGTGGTGGTTATTTGCAGGGCAAAGTTAGGGTAAAATCTTTATATTTACATCATTGTACTAAATAATTGATAATGGCCAATTGATAACACCGTCATCAATTGGCCATTATTTACTCATTCCTTAATCGTCTTTTAACCCTACTTATTTTCTTTTCCCAGTACTAGCACTTCGTTGTCTCCAAAAAATTCATACGACGACGTTATCACTTTTTCTCCAACTTTTAGTCCTTCGGTTACTTCAAAGAAATTAGGATTTTTACGGCCAAGCGAAATGGCCCGTTTGGTAGCTTTTTGGCCGTCGGGGTCTATCACAAACACCCAATTGCCTCCTGTTTGCTGATAAAATCCTCCCACAGACAAAAGTAAAGCCTTCTCCGACTTACCCAATTCTAGCCTAATTCGCATGGTTTGGCCTCGGCGAATGTCTTTGGGTACGTCTTTAGAAAACACCATATCCACCTCAAAACGCCCATTGGCCACGGTGGGATATATTTTGTCGATTATCATTTCGTATTCTCGTGTATCCATTTCCACAAATCCTTTTAGTCCTTTCACGATGCGTGGCAAATAAAGTTCGTCTATTTGTACCCTTACCTTAAAATTATTCAGTACGTCAATCTGGCCAATGCGTTGGCTGCGGTTGATTGACTGCCCAATTTGCCAGTCTTGCATAGACAATTGGCCAGAAATCGGGGCCTTAACCGTCAGATAATCAAGGATTTGTTTAACGCCCTGAAGGTTTTCCCAGATACGTTTTTCTGACTGCGACATTTGTTGGTTTTGCTGAATCCTCAACGTAGAATCCATGGCATAGCCTTTGTAGGTTATGTTCATTCGTTTTTTGTTATAGGCCAGTTGCTCTTTGAGGTCTTTTAGTTCTTTGTCCGAAATAAATTTGGCCGTGGCATCATTGCGTTTGGCTTGTTGCTCCAAAATCTTGATTTGATATTCGGCCTCGGCCAACTGGTTTTTGAGGCTCATCGAATTTTGGTCGAGCGAAAGCCTTGAGTTTCTAACATTATTCAACTGGTCGAATAGCTGTGCCTCACGGTTCATTACGTCCAGTTTGAGGGTATTGTTGGATAATTGCATGATTACGTCGCCAGCCTGCACAAAATCGCCAGATTGTTTCATCATTTTTTCGACCGAACCACCCTCAAGGGCATCTAAAAAAACGCTTTGGACAGGGACTAATGTACCTGTTACGGAGATAAACTCGGTAAAATCGCCCGTGGCTACTTCCGAAATCGTTATTTTTTCTTGCTCCACTCTCAATTGTGAACGTTTGTCTTTAAAAAAAGCCAAATACCCCACCAAACCCAAGATGGTTATGCCACCTGCTATGCCTGCAACTCGCTTGGCGTTCCAAAATTTCTTTTCTATTTTCTTGTCCATTTCTTTTTTTATTTAGGAGTATTTATTAATCAGACGGCCTTTGGTATTGATGTTTGCTAAACTCGTGCCAAAAGCCAAAAATATGCCTTTTTTGCTCAAAAACGAATATTCTGTTCATTGGGTTGTACGCTAACGAACATACTGTGTACGTTTTCGGACAGTAAAAAGAACGTCAATCTCTTGGCAAGATTATCGTTCGGATTCATCATTTTGAGTAATTTTGTGTTTCATTTCCCTACAATCCGTATGCCCTATATTTCAGATTCTAGTTATCGGCCACCCCGTTGGCTCAAAGGTCGGCAACATTTACAAACGATTATTCCGAGTGTTTTTCGTAAAATTAAAAACATAAATGCCTTTGGCCAGCGATTAGAATTGCCAGACGGTGATTTTTTGGATTTGGACTGGATTAATGCTTCGGGCAATAAAAATCAAAAGGCTGATAAACTGGTCATCTTGTCTCATGGACTGGAGGGGTCGTCGGGACGGCCTTATATTACAGGAATGGCCAAATTGTTTAATCAACACGGCTACGACGCCTTGGCTTGGAATATGCGAGGTTGCAGTGGCCAACCAAACCGTTTGCCCGAATTTTATCATCATGGTTCCAGTAAAGACCTCAAAGAAATTATAAAATTTACACTACAAAACACTCATTATCAACACATTGT
>JAYWHL010000148.1:0-4032 GCA_043777715.1 Cytophagaceae bacterium
ACAATGCTAATGGGTACATCAAAACTCCGATAAAAAGAATCGGCCAGGGCATCAGCCCCAATTTTAGTTGCTGAATACGGCGACTGGCCTTGGCGGGGGTGGTTTTCGTCGATAGGCACATACATTGCCGTTCCATAAACCTCTGATGTTGAGGTTACTAACACCCGCTCTAAGCCTAATTCTCGTGCGGCCTGAACGATGTTTAAAGTGCCTTTAACGTTGGTATCTATGTAGGTATCAGGCGAATGATAACTATACGGAATGGCAATGAGGGCAGCCAAATGAAAAACGATTTCGATATTTTTGAGGGCATTTTTTACGCCATGAGGGTCTCGAATATCTCCCGAAATAACGGTAATTTTACTCAATTTATCTTTTGAAAGGGTATCTAACCAACCCCAAGAATTAAACGAATTGTAGCAAACAAAGGCCGTAACTTGGCAGCCTTCGGCCAACAATTGCTCTACTAAATGGCTACCAATAAAGCCATCTGCACCCGTTACTAGTACTTTTTTATGTTGTAAATCCATTATAATTTTATTTTTTCAAACACATCTACATAACTCCGCTCGCTGGCGTTAATTATTTTTGTTTTTTGATGTTTTGCATATCTTGCCAAAACCTCGTAGCCCTTAAAAGCCTTGTGCAAAGATAAGAACTGTGCTGCCAAATATGATTTATTTTGAGGCATCGTGCTTCCTACGTCATAGTCTTTTTGACCATAAAAATGCGTATCAGTCAGTATCAGTTTATTATCTTGATTGAGTCGCAGGGTTTCGTGCCAAGTGTGGTCGGCTCCCAAAAGATAGATTTGTTCATAACCCAAATTAATACACCTAAACAACAAAGCCACCAATACATTTTGGCATTGTGGCATGGCGAGTTCTTGTTTATAAATCCAAAATCTTAGCCAATCGTAGCCTTCAAAGATAACATAATTGAAGTAAAAAGGCTTCAAATTGCTGTTTTTTGAGATATTTTCAATAAAATAATGAGATTTTTTGAATTTATAAGGTACATACAGGTTTACCGCCCAAGTAGTATCGGCCACTAAATGTTTGATGGCCAATGAGGCTCTTTCGTGGTTTATATCCAAAAAAGCATCGTCCAACAAAAGATAATTATTGGGTTTGAGTTGGGTGTAAAAAGGAGAAATTGCAAACAGATTTACACAAAAAATATCCGATTGTTTGATAAAATCTAAATGATTGGCCAACGAATCGTTTAAGGACGGGCCATTACCCAAAATCACAGCATTTTTTTGATGAATCTTAGGAAAACTATTGCCAAATTTTGACCATACCAGTACCTTGGCCAACGAAAATAGGCTTTGAAAAAACTGAACTACAAGATTTTGAAGGCGTAAAATGAGGCTAATCAAGGTAGCAATGCTATTTTGGTGGATAAATTATTGATAATGCGTGGCATGCCTATTTTATAGTGATAACAAGGCGTGCCACGCATACTCTTCTATTTATCAATGTCGTTATCTAAATGAATGAATCTAAAATTTGAGCAAGTTCCAATTATTATTACCGTAAACTCAATGCCCACTACCCATCATCATAAAATCGGTATCTTCGGTTGGTTTTGGGGCTTTGATTAGTAACGTTGCTAAGGCTGCCAATAACAGCAAAAACCCTGCAAAAAGTATAGCACTTCGAGGGTCATTATTCAAGAAATTTTTGATGATAAAACCAAAGGTTAAGTTTTGAAAAAGCATAGGTATTACTATCATCATGTTGATAATTCCCATATAAACGCCATATCGCTCTTTGGGAATCGCCCCAACCACGATTAAATACGGAATGCCCATCATACTGGCCCAGCCAATTCCAAAACCCGTAATGGCTACAAAAAGCAAATATTGGTCGTTTATCATCGAGAAAGCAATAAAACCCGTACCAGCCAAAATTAAGCATACAAAATGTACCAATTGGGGCGAATATTTTTTGGCAAACCAAGCCAACGAAAAAGCCACCAAAAACATAACGATTCCGTACCAACCGTTAATAAGACCCGTCCAGCTTACTGCCTTTGAGTATAGGTCTGGATTGCTTGCAGGCGTAACGTTCCATACCGACAAAGCTACACTTTTGGAGGCATTTTGCCAATAACAAAACAAAGCATACCACTGAAAAAGATAAACCAAAGCCAATTGCCACATTACTTTGGGCATATCTTTGATGGCCTCAAAAATATCAATAAAAGGAGAAAGCGGACTTAGGGGATTGCTATTCATTTCTTGGATTTCTTCGGGGCTAGGTGGAATTTCGGGGGTAGTTTTTACGCTCCACCAAATAGAGGCTATTGAACAAACCGCTCCTAAAAAAAACGAGGCATATACCCACGTAGGCAAAGCCCCCTTGTTGCCCACAAAGATTATTGGAAAAACGTAAATGGAAAGGTTGGCCAAAGTGCCTCCCAAACCCGTAAAAAAACTCTGTGCCTGAAAGCCCACCGCTTGTTGAGAATCATCAAGTTTATCAGCAATAAATGCCCTGTAAGGTTCCATGGCTGTATTATTGCCCACATCAAGAATCCATAAAAGCCCAGCGGCCATCCACAACGTGCTACTGAAAGGATAAACCAACAAGGCTAAACTGCACAAAATAGCACCCAATAAAAAATAGGGCTTTCTGCGGCCAAACCTTGGCGACCACGTTTTGTCGGACAATGCCCCGATGATGGGCTGTACCAAGAGACCCGTTAAAGGCCCAGCCAAATTAAGCATCGGGATTTGGTCTGGACTAGCCCCCAAAAAATCATAAATTGGATTTACTGCACTTTGTTGAAGGCCAAAACTATATTGAATGCCAAAAAAGCCGACATTCATATTTATAATTTGAGAAAAGCTAAGAATAGGTTTTTTGAATTTCATAATCAATCAAAATAGAAATTAAGTATTTATGGGTTAGTAAATTTATGAGTCGAACCGACAGTCGGACTAACAATGATAAGGAAAATATAGAGATAAACGAAGAAAAAATGTAATTTTATGGCTTCAAATATTATAGTCAATCAAACGTAATCATTTAATTTGCTAATGAAATACCTCGCCTTAGCCCTCGTTTTTGTATTTATTCTTTTTGCAGCTTGGCAACTAAACGACCCCGACCCAATCCTGTGGGTGCCTATCTATGGTTTGGCCGCCTACGTTTGTTATAAGGCATTTCGGGGGCAAAGCAACCCCGAACTCTTGGTGGTGGCTGCGTTGATGTGCTTGGCGGGAGGCGTAAATTCTTGGTTGGGTATGACTGCCTGGGAGGGCGTGATTACCGAAAGTTTGGCCATGAAATCTCCCAATCAAGAACTAGCCAGAGAAGCCCTAGGCTTGGGCATTTGTGCGGCTGTGTATGTACTTTTCTTGATAATTCCTCCAAAAAAATAATTCTTCACTATTTTTCTCTTCTTTTTCAAATTCGGCATATTTATTGCTAAACTAAAATTACGAACCGATTATTCATTCATTTTTTTATTTTTTATTTCTTGCAAAGTCGAACTTTTTGAGTATGTTTGATGTCATAAAATTATATATAACTATCTGTTAATCAATGATATATATAATTTAATACCGATATTTGTTAGTAAACGTTAAATTGTTTTAGCCCAAAACACTCCCTAAAAAATAATGAATAATTTTAAAAACGGCCTCAAGGCCAAGATGCTTCCTGTTGGTTTGCTAGTAGCTGTGCTATTGAGTTGCCATAAAACAAAAGAATTAAGCCCCCAAGAGTTAGTTACCCAATGGCAAGAAAGCCAAGCCGCTATTCCTGATACTTATATCGTAAAATTTAAGGCTGGATATTTGCCCAACGGCAGGATAATTTCGGGAAGTTACGAAACACAAGTAGATGATATTGAGAACTTTGCAGGAGCTTTCCTGAAAAATAATGGTGTTGATGATTCTGAAATTATGCAAACTTATGTTGGAAATTACATCGGATTTTCGGCAACCATGCAAAAATATCAAGCCGAAAAACTAAGACAAGATGCTAACATTGAATTTGTGGTACAGGATAAAGTTTTTAC
>JAYWHL010000149.1:0-4019 GCA_043777715.1 Cytophagaceae bacterium
AACTTTGGGGCGTAGTACCTAACGTTGGAGAAGTTTTGAAACCTCGACAACACTAAAAATCAATTATCATCATTTAATCCCCATTTTTTATGAAAAAAAACCTTTTTTTAAGTACGAAAATCTTGTTGGCGGCCTTGTTGTTGCCCCTTGGTTTTGCCAATGCCCAAACCAAGCCCAACCCCTTGCTAGAAGCCCCCGAACCTATCCCCAAATGGGAACTTAGTGTGGACCTAAAACCTCTTATTGGTCGAAGCAGTGGCGATGGTATAGGTTATATTCTTAGAAAATATACTAAACATAATACGGCGTTTAGGTTTAAGTTTCTACCTTCTTTTTTCATTGAAATTCCATCAATACCAAACACAGAAAGCCCAGGAATATACTATACTTATGGAGGATATGAATGGATTAAAAAAAAGAAGAAGGGATCTTTTTTTTACGGCTTTGATGTTTCTTATCGTGGGTCTTTTGATGCTCGGGTTTATAATTCAATTATAGGCCTTGAAGGATTTGTAGGAGTTCGCCAAAACGTCATTAATAATCTTTCTATTTCGCTTGAATCCCATGCAGGCATTGCGTACCAATACGCTAGAAATTTAACATCAAGTGCTACACATCCAGATAAAATTGTAGGGGTCTTGATGCCAACAGTACAACCTCTTTTTGGATTATATCTTAATTATCAACTATTTTAAAATCACAAATATTATGAAAAATTATTTTTTTGTTTTGATAATAATTGCTTTTACAACTCAAAATAGAGTAAAAGCTCAAGTCCAATTTGTGGGTTTGGATAATAATGCATCTACTTTTACAACATCAGCACCTCCAATCCTACCTATTACCTACAGAGTTAAAGCAACCGATCCAGTAACAACGCCTTATACAGGTTGCAAATTTACGTGGTCTGGATTTTCAAATACTTCTAGTTACACGAGTACAGCTATTGTATCCACTGGTGTAAGTCCGACCATTACAATAAATTGGAATAATGTTCAAGGTAATGGTTCATTTAATGTTCAAGTTTCAGGATGTGAAAATACTGATTTGAATCAAATTTTAAATTATCCTATCCCCATACGCTATCTAGGTCCAGCAGGAGCAATATCAATGAACTCTTCGTCAAACTCATTACTATCGTGTGGTGTTCAAACAGTAACGTTCTCTACGCCTGCCATCACAAATGCTACCAATTATACTTGGTTTACATCTAATCTTAGTGGTTGGAGTATTGTAAGTGGGCAAGGTACTAATAGTATAGTGGCTTTTTCTACAGGTACAACCGGTGGCACTATTTCCTTTACCGCTACTCGCTCTGACGCACCTTCTGTAGTCGTAGGTAATAATTTTAGCATTACTCGCCCTCCAGCCGTTAGTAATGTTTTTGTGGACGGGGACAATTTTGTATGTTCTGGCCAAACCAAAACGTATTTTCTTACGGGTACGCCCACGGCAGGTTCTACGTTTGTGTGGTCGGCAAATGGGCTTAATATTGTAGGGAGCAATACAAACTCCAGCGTAAGCACAACGCTCAACGGCTCAGGTACGGGGAGCGTACAAGTGGCCATAAGCAATACTTGCGGTACAGACACACGCTCTAAATCAATGCAATTGGGGCAATATACCCAAAGCCAAATGGCTATTTCTGGCCCCTCTACGGTGTGTTTCAATTCCAACAATAATTATTTTTACGCCCCGTTCTACAGCGGAGCCACTTATCAATGGACGCTCAGTCCTTCGAGTTCTCAGTCTTTTGCTTCTACGAATGCCTTCAATCTATCAAGTCCTAGTGGGAGTAGTAACACGCTAAGTGTAAAAATAAGTAATGATTGTGGAACACCGTTTGTACCAGCGATTAAAGTAATTACGAGAATAGGTTGCGGTTTTAGAATTGCCTACGGCCCCAATCCAAGCAAATCTGTTTTGACAATCCAAGCCGTCAACGACAAAGAATTGGCCCTGAGCGAACCCGAAATAAAAGAATACAAAAGTCTGCAACCCGAGTTTAGCTATACATTAAGCAGTTTGGCAGGTATGGTTTTTGCAGAAGGAAAATCTACCAACTATAAAGCCGAAATAGATGTTAGTAAAATGCCAAAAGGTTTGTATTCGCTTCAAACCAACGATGGCACAAAGTTAGAAAAGAAACAAATTCAGATAGATAAATAAAACCCCAGCCAGACATAATCCCCGATGCTGCTTGAACATAAAAGCCAAGCACTATTGGGGATTATTTTTTTAATTTGATAGCCGTACCACGCTTTTGAAGCGTAGTGCGGCTATTTTTAGTTATGCCAAAGCGAAACCGTCCCGTAAATCTTTCAAATCCTGATGTAGTTTTGTTATTTCGTCGTTTAAGGCTACAATGGTTTTGGCTTGTTTGGTGTTTTCTAGTTTTAGCATTTTGTTTTCTTGCCTGAGGTCTTGGGTAAAGTCTTCATAGAGTTGTAAGGCACTTAGGGTTTCTCCTTCTTGCTCAACATTATTTACAAACATTTTCACGGTGGCACTCAAAGGTATCACTTTCTCTATTTCTGTTTGGCAAACCTGTGCAATCATCGGAAAATACTTAGTCTTGATGAGAGACCGCTCGTTTATCCAATTGTTGTAGGCGGACTGGCATATCTCAAAAAATTTACCCATTTCGGCCTGAGAAATATTAAGCTCGGCTCTTCTTTTTTCAAGTTTTTCAACAACGTTTTTCATTCAAAAGCGGTTTTAGGGTTTACAGAAAGGTTGGCGAAAGTGCTGTTGCACTATTTTTAATATAGTACCATTAACGAAACTATTTACCCATTTGTTTTAGGGGGCTATTTTTATGACAACCGTGCCACGCTTTTGAAGCATGGTACGGCTTTTTGCATGATTTTTGGCCTACCCAACCATCTTTACGAAAGTAATATTCCTAAACAAATTCCTGTGCTATGCTCTATTTTATAAACTATTGAGTACTCAACCGACTGGCATTGTGTTGGTTATACCGACCGTTAAATAAATATATTTTGTACCCGCCAAAAATAATATCGAATATTGTTTCGATTCTATTAACTCTAAACAATTTACAATTATGGCACGGAGATATGCACTGGTATTGAGCGGCGGCGGTTTTAAGGGAGCTTACCAATTGGGGGCAATTAAATACATGGTCGCAAACGGAATCCCACATAGTGGCGGGATTGATATGGATATAAAATTTGACATTATTGCGGGGGTTTCGGTGGGGGCTTTGAATGGCGCCATTTTGGCAATGAACAAATTTGACCAACTCGAAGCCCTTTGGGACGCTGTGGCAAAAAATGGCCATTCCGAAATTTATAACTCCGAATTATTGTCGGTTAGCGATGCCACGGCTGGTACAGTAATCAAACCCGATTTTGGGGCTATCTTAAAAAAAATACTTCCTAGTTCTATTTTCGGGACAATTGTTCAAGGTATTTTTGCCACAGAAAGCGTTATTAAAAAAATCGGCGAAAATTTCCAAGCAATCAAAGGACTAGCCGATAACGACCCTCTTCTTAAAAAACTAAAAACCCTGGTTAAGAAATCTGATTTTTCGGATACCACTACCTATCGTTGTGGGGTGGTGTCGCTCACCGACGGCCAGTATTATGCCCTTGGACCAGAGGATTTTGATACCGACAAAGACCTCCAACTGGCCATTCTTTCTTCGGCTGCCATTCCTATTGTGTGGCCTCCTACCCCAAAAATAAAATTGAAAGACGGCAAAACAATTAAAAATCTCTCTGATGGTGGCATTCGCAATGTCTCGCCCCTTGGCGACGTGATTTCGCTTATCAAAGAACGAGCCATGCCCGGTGACCAATGGAATATTATCGTGATTAATTGCAGTGCTCAACAAACCACTACCGTAAACAAGGATTTTGGCATTGCCGACATCGCCTTGCGCGTTACCGACGATTTGATGATTAACGAAATATTTGCAAACGACCTTAAAGAATTTATCAAAATAAACGAACTGGTGGCTCAAGTAGAAAAAGGCAAACAGGCGGGCACGATAA
>JAYWHL010000150.1:0-4017 GCA_043777715.1 Cytophagaceae bacterium
TTTAAGAATCTGTGTATATACTATAACTTACCAAGGAAGCCGAATAAATCAAAAAAGCATTGACTCGTTTGAATCAATGCTTTTTTGTTGTTGAGAGCCTTTGAGCAGAATCGGAGTGGAACGCCACCCAGTAGTTCGCCACTCGGTGGGAATCCACTCGGGGGGAATCCACCCGCTGCACCTCTTCCTTACCAAGGAAGCCGAATAAATCAAAAAAAGCATTGATTCGTTTGAATCAATGCTTTTTTGTTGTTGAGAGCCTTTGAGCAGAATCGGACTGCCGACCTCTTCCTTACCAAGGAAGTGCTCTACCACTGAGCTACAAAGGCTTGAACCTTGTAAAAAAATGAGCGGGAGACGAGGCTCGAACTCGCCACCTATAGCTTGGAAGGCTATCGCTCTACCAAATGAGCTACTCCCGCTTGTTGAGTTTGTAAAGGTAACTCAAAAAAACCTAATTCAATGGTGGGGGCGGATGGATTCGAACCACCGTAGGCGTACGCCAGCAGATTTACAGTCTGCCCCATTTGGCCGCTCTGGTACACCCCCTTACTTTGAAAGAACACCCCGTTTGGTATTAATCGGGACACAAAAGTAGGTACTTATTCGTTTTTTTCAAAATAGTTTTCAAAAAAAATATTTCAAAAAACCTGATTTATACCTCTATTTTTTTCTTAAAGTCTGTTTTTCAATCTTTTATACCTTGATTTTTTTTGAAAAAAAATATAGAATATTCTATGTAATTTGGTCGTTGAAAAAAAATAAGGCTAATTTGAGTCTTTATTTTATAATTTTTTTATGCAGACTTTCGATATTTATAATCAAAAATCACAACTCAAAATTGCCATTTTGGTTATCGTGATGCTTATTGGCGGTGTTTCGTTTTATTATACGAGTAGGCTTGTGAGCCAACTCGAAGCCCGAGAGGTGCAACAGATAGACCTCTACGCCCGTACTTATGAGTATTTAACAAAGTCTGATTTTAAGGATAATACCTTTTTTTTGCAGGAACAAATTAAGAAAATCAATGCCATCACCAAAATCCCTGCCATTATTACTGATGCCAAAGGCGAACCCAACGGTTTTTATATTAACATTGATACGCCTTCGGACATTACAGAACAAACCCTAAAGCCTTTTTTAAAACAGAAGTTATCCCAAATCAAGACTATTCATCAACCCATTTTGATAGATTTGGGCGATGGCCAAAAAAATTATCTGTACTATGCCCACTCTTATTTGCTTACACAGTTACTGTATTATCCATTGATTCAGTTTTTCGTGATTTGCCTTTTTGCTGGCCTTGGTTTTTTGGCATTTAGCACCGCCCGTAGTGCCGAGCAAAATAGAGTTTGGGTGGGTTTGGCCAAAGAAACCGCCCACCAACTTGGCACGCCGTTATCGAGCCTTACGGCTTGGGTAGAATTTTTTAAAACCGACCCCAAATTTGACCCCGAAATTATTATAGAATTAGAAAAAGACGTAAAACGACTAGACATGATTACGACTCGTTTTTCTAATATTGGCTCGGTGCCAACACTCAAAAACGAAGGCGTTGCCGAGGTGGTAATCGGTATTATGGATTATCTGAGAAAACGCATTTCTAGCAAGGTTAATATACAGATAACCAATCAGTTATCTATTAATAAAGAGTTGCCAATCAATCGTTATTTGTTTGAGTGGGTTATTGAAAATATTGCAAAAAATGCCGTTGATGCCATGGGGGGAGATGCAGGCGAAATCAAGATTGTGATGCAGGAATTACCCAAACAAAAACAGTTGATGATAGACATCACAGATACGGGAAAGGGCATGCCCAGAACGAGTTTTGAGAAGGTTTTTAATGCGGGTTTCAGCACTAAAAAACGAGGCTGGGGGCTGGGACTTACTTTAGCCAAACGAATTATCGAAAACTATCATAAAGGAAAACTGTTTGTGCTACGCTCTGAAATAGGCAAAGGCACGACCTTTAGAATAGCCCTGCCTTTGTAAAAACCTTGAATACATAATGGCCGAATGGTTGAAAACGTAAGGCGTGCCACGCTTTGGAAGCATGGCACGCCTATTAAAATTAACTTAGGTTTTTTTTGAACATAACGTATTGAAAGACAAGCCAATAGCTAACAGCTAATTACCAATAGCCACTTATGTTACATCAAACTCGTGCCATTTACGATACTCACTTTGTGGCATAGCAAATCGAGGTTAAAAGTAGTTTTGTAAGCCAACGTTAGGTTTTGAATAAATGAATCTACCGACAATTTTTCGACTAAATTTATCGTACAACCCCCAAAGCCTCCGCCCATCATTCTAGCCCCCAATACGCCAGAATTATCTTGCGTTTGAGCCACCAAAAAGTCTAGTTCTGGGCAACTTACGGCATAATCGTTTTGTAAACCTGCGTGCGTTTTATACATTTTTTTGCCAAATGCCGCTAAATCGTTTTTGGCCAAATCCAAACAAGCCGTTTGTACTCTTGTAATTTCTGCAACAACGTAATGGCATCGTTTATAGGTAATCTCGTCAAAATCGGATTGGTGTTTTTCAAGGAAATCGAGGCTTAGGTCTCGCAACGAAACAATGGTAGGGTCGTGTTTTTGGAGGATAGCCACTCCCCTTTCGCATTCTTGGCGGCGAAGGTTATATTCAGAATCTCCCAAAGCGTGTTTTACGCCCGTATCACACAAAACCAGTGTATGGTTTTCTTGCAAAAAAGGCAAATATCGATAGGCTAACGACTGGCAATCTAGTAAAATCACAGCCGATGCTTGGCCCATCATTGAAGCAAATTGGTCCATAATGCCACACTGAACACCAACGAATTGGTTTTCTGCTTTTTGAGAAATTTTAACAAGGTCTATATTAGATAGCTGAAAATCAAAGAGTTGATTAAGCCCAAATGCCAAACCACACTCAACCGCCGCCGACGACGACAGCCCCGCCCCTGTGGGAATATTTCCTCCAAAAACTAAATCAAAGCCTTTTACTTCTAGAGATTTTTGGGCAAATTGTTCCAAAACTCCTACCAAATAATCAACCCAATGTTTTTGAGGACTGGGTAAATTGTCGAGATTAATAGTTACTTTTTCATTAAAATTCAAAGCAAATATTATGGCCCTATTGCTATGGTTTGGAGCAATGGCAAAGATAATTTCACGGTCGATGGCAGCGGGTAGCACAAAGCCCATGTTGTAGTCGGTATGCTCGCCGATGAGGTTTATTCTGGCTGGCGAACGGACAATAATACTTGGTGTTTTTTTGAAAATTTCTTGAAATTTTTCTTCTACTACTTCTCTCATCACGTTTTGATATTTTTGGCAATCTTTCGGTTATTGTTCTTTATTCGTGCTTTTTACCTTAATAGCCGCTTATAACTATCGGTTTTGGTGGGGTCGAGACTAACCAACATATTATAGGCTTTTTGGCGGTCTTCACGAGAGGCTTCCAAAAAAATATTGGTTATTTCTTCGCCCTTGGTATCAAAAAAACTATTGGTATAAACAGCCCCAGGTTTTAATAAATTCACGGTTTTGATGTCGTTGAGAATGCCCAAAATTTGGCGACGGGCTTGGTCGGGTTCGTTGGCAAAATTGTCTAAGGCTAGTCGATGATAGGTATAAAAACCCTCTCGGAGGGGCATCATTTGTTGATTTTGGAGGTTTTCGGCTAGGGCAAAGCGGTTTCTTACGTCTTTAGAATCCCAGCCTGGGTCGCCCGAACTTTGCGAGATATTAACCACATTATAGGCTTTTTGAATATACGGGTTTCCTCCTGCCTTACTAAACGAATCGTAGTCAATGGCCAAGGCAATGTAGGCATAATAAGCCAATATAGAGGTCAGGTTATCACTATAAACGTTGTCGTTGTAGTTGAGGGGTTTGGTGGGCAAAAAACTAAAATTAAACGACCTATCCACAAACCTAAACAATGGGCTGTTATAACTTGTGCCAAAAACGGGTCTTGTAATCTGAATATTGGCGTTGCCCTCGTAGTCGCCATTGGCCGTGGCTTTGATAA
>JAYWHL010000151.1:0-4012 GCA_043777715.1 Cytophagaceae bacterium
TCCCGACCAAATACCCAAGCGGGGGCAACACATCGAATGTAACTATCTATATATCAATAATTTAAATAAATACATTGCTTTCGCAAAGGTGGACTGGTGAGGACACCAGCCACAGGAGCAGGCTAGATTTTTATGCCGATAACACCTGCGGGCTTTCGTATATGTGGCATACGGGCAAATGGTTTTTGATGTGTTCGGGCGAGAGCCTCGACACCTGCATAGACCTTCTCCAAACACATGATTTTTTTCATGGATAAAGGCTCAACTCAATTCTTCTCCAAAGGGTGAGGATTTTTAATAAATTCGGTAAGAATTGCGTTACATTTTATAAAATTGTCCAGTATTCCGATAAAAGGCAATTTCTAAAAAAAAGCCTAACTTTGTAATATGGCACGCAATATTATAAAACCCCAAAGCCCTGTTGTTACTACTCCAGCGAATCCCAAGCCTCCAAAGGTTCGGGCAAATGCTGCGTTTACCAATTTGATAAAAAATACTTCGCTCAAACAAAAACTAATGTCTTGGTTTTGGAAAGCCCTCAAATACTTTTTTGGGGGGTCTATTGCCTTGGTTTTTATAACCAAATGGCTGCCTATTTTTGTTACGCCCACCATGATAGACCGAAAGTTTGGGGCCATATTTGATGGCAAAGACAGTGAAATACATTACGATTGGACTCCTTACGAAGATATTTCAAAAGAGATGGCCCTGGCCGTTGTATCGTCAGAGGACCAGCAATTTCCAAATCATTTTGGCTTTGATTTCAAGGCCATGAACAACGCCTTTAGCCATAATTTACGAGGCAAACGCATCAAAGGAGCAAGCACCATAAGCCAACAAGTAGCCAAAAATGTGTTTTTGTGGCAAGGGCGTAGCTATGTCAGAAAAGTGTTAGAGGCTTGGTTTACAGTACTTATCGAAATTATTTGGGGCAAAGAGCGTATTTTGGAGGTATATATCAATGTAGCCGAAATGGGCAAAATGACTTTCGGAGCCGAGGCCGCCGCCATGCGGTTTTATGGCCACTCGGCCCAAAGCCTTAGCCGCACCGAAGCCGCCCGTATTGCGGCCGTGTTGCCCAATCCCATTAGGTTTTCGGTGGCCAAGCCGTCGGGCTATGTGTTACGTAGAACGGGGTTTATCGCCCGACAAATGCGAGGCTTGGGCGGCAAGGCTTATATTGCAGAATTATAGTTCGATGGTTAAACAAACCCACAGAATGATACATAAAATAACCATTAGTAACTTTAAAAAATTAGAAGAAATATCTTTTCAATTCTCTAATTCGGTAGTGATTATTGGCCCAAACAATGCTGGTAAAACAACTATTTTTCAAGCACTTTGTCTTTGGGAAATTGGGATAGTTGCTTATTTAGATGCTGAAAAAAGAAACAAATTAAATAAGAACAAAGCCGTAACCATTAACAGAAAAAATTTAATTAATAGCCCTATTTCAGACGTAAAGTATTTGTGGAAAGATAAAAAAACGACGGTAACATCTGCTGGAAAGATAGAACACATCAGGCTGGAAGTTGAGGTTGAAGGAGAGAATAATGGGAAATTATGGAACTGTAAAACAGAATTTTATTACGATAACGAAGAGTCTTTTAGTTGCAAAATAGTTAGTGGGATTACCGATATTAAAGATATTTATGAAAACCAAGGTGGCGTTCGGTTTGGTTTTTTACAGCCTACTTCTGGGCTTTCTACAACCGAAGATAAACTAACCCAAGGGTCGATTGACAGAATGCTGGGAGAGGGCAAAACCGCCGAAGTACTCAGAAATATCTGTTATGATGTTTTGTATCCAGAACGCCCTAAAAGCAAAAACGATAACCCTACTCAAAACTGGAATAGCCTTTGTAAACACATTAAAAAATTATTTAATGCCGATTTACAAAAACCCGAATTAATAAAACTAACGGGGCTGGTTGAGCTTGAATACATTGAAAATAAGATTAAATATGATGTTTCGGCTGGCGGAACGGGGTTTAGGCAATTGCTTTTGTTATTATCCTATATGTACTCGCACCAAAACACAGTATTGCTACTAGACGAACCCGATGCCCATTTAGAAGTCGTTAGACAAAGAGAGGTTTTTAAGGTTTTACGAGACGTTGCCGAAGAAACACATTCTCAAATTATTATTGCATCACATTCAGAAGTAGTTTTGAACGAAGCCATGGCAACATCAAACGTTATTGCCCTGATTGAGAATAAAGTTTTTGAATTAAACACCGATAAATCCCCAAAATTACGCTCCGCAATTCATAAAACATTAACAGAATATGGCTGGGATTATTACTACCAAGCACGTTTAAAAGGCCACATCTTGTTTTTAGAAGGCATTACCGACCGCCTGATGTTAGAAGAATTTGCCCAAAAGCTAAACCACCCCTTAGCACCGTTGCTAACGGTGGCCAATTTTGACTATACAGATGATAACAAACCCAACACCGCCATCAAAAAATATGAATCGCTGAAAGAGTTTTTTCCTGCATTAAAGGCTTTGGCATTGTTTGATAAAATAGAAGGCATTGATACCGACAATATTAAAACCTTAAAAGTAATGTGTTGGAAGCGTAGGGAATTAGAAAATTATTTTGCCAAGCCGTCTGTTCTGATAAAATATGCAGTGTCCTTAAAGGTAAAATATCCGCATTTCAACGAAGCTATATTAAAAGAAGCCATGCAACAGGCAATTACAGACAACACCGCCCCAGCACGTTTGAAAGACTTGAACCATGAGTGGTGGACAAACGCCAAACTTTCGGACGATTGGTTAGATATAATTTTCCCAGCGTTTTATAAGGCACTAAATATCAACGATTACAGTAAAAATGTAAAGAAGACTTATTACCAACTCATAAAATTATTAGACAAAGAAGAAATTGATATTGAAATAGTTCAAAAACTAGACGATATACAATCTTTGATTTTTACAAATTAGGCACTCCTTAAAATGACCACCTCACAAATATTTTCTTCTTTTGATAAACTTAGGGTATTAATCATCGGAGACCTCATGCTTGATGCCTACGTTTGGGGCAAAGTAGATAGGATTTCGCCCGAAGCCCCCGTGCCTGTGGTACTGGCACAACGCCGAGAGGTGCGTTTGGGCGGTGCGGGCAATGTGGTACTAAATGTGCAAGCCCTTGGTGCAGAGGCTATTGTGTGTTCGGTAATTGGGCAGGATACTTACGGAGACTTGCTTTTGGGTGTTTTACAAGAAAAGAACCTATCAATAGAAGGTATTTTGCGAAGCCCCGACCGCATAACTACCGTAAAAGAACGCATCATAGCGGGGAGCCAACAGGTGGTGCGGATAGATACCGAAACTGATAAATTGATTAACGAAACCGAGCGTTTGGCATTGAGCAATAAAATCAAAAACCTTGCTCAAACCGCTGATGTTATTATTTTTGAAGACTACGACAAGGGCGTTCTTTCGTCAGAATTGATAGAAGACATCACAACTTTTGCCAATCAACATCAAATTCCGACGGTGGTGGACCCCAAAAAACGCAATTTTATGGCCTATCGCAATACAACCCTCTTTAAGCCTAATCTTAAAGAACTGAAAGAAGGTCTTAATATTAGTTTTGATGTAAAAAATCCAGTACAATTAGAAGCCGCAGCAAGCCAACTCAAAGAAAAACTAAATTTGGGTGGCACACTCATAACCCTTTCAGAAAGAGGGGTTTACATAGATTTTCAGAATCAAAAAGAACATCTGCCTGCTCATATAAGGCAAATAGCCGATGTATCGGGGGCGGGCGATACCGTTATTAGTATTGCAGCCTGTTGTGTGGCCTTGGGCTTGTCGGCCAAACATATTGCTGGCCTGTCTAATCTTGGTGGAGGTTTGGTTTGTGAAGACGTGGGCGTAGTACCCATCAACAAAAAAGCCCTAGAAACCGAAGCCATGAGTTTGTTTTAGTTTTGTTTTGTCTCAAAGAAATAAGTTTGAACAGCTTCATGCTTACCTTTGTATTTAGATTTTCTGTTTTAT
>JAYWHL010000152.1:0-11379 GCA_043777715.1 Cytophagaceae bacterium
ACGTTGAGCGATTAGATTGTAACGAAAAACGATTCATTACTGTCGTGAAAACAGGCTTTAATCAACGAAGAAAAACCCTCAGAAATGCCCTCAAACCCATTGGTATTATTTTTGATTCGGAATTAATGGACAAGCGAGCCGAACAGCTAAGCGTTGCTCAATTTATAGAACTCACCCAAATTTGGGACAAAACCATCGTACAACAAAACACAGAAATCCCTGCAATTCAACAATAAAATGGAAAAACCAATCATAGGCATTACCCTTGGCGATTATAACGGTGTAGGCCCCGAAGTTATCTTAAAAGCCCTACAAGGCAATCATCTCAATAAATTATGTACGCCCGTTGTTTATGGCTCGATGCGGGTTTTGAACCGCTATAAATTTTTGCTAGAAATGAAAGACTGGCAATTGTTTGGGGCTAATAGTTTGGAAAACATCAACCCAAAAGCCACCAATGTTATTACCTGTTTTAATGATGCAAGCCTAGAAGTAGAACCTGGCAAAGTAACGCCACACGCAGGAGAGGCCGCTTTTGAGTCGTTGAAGGCCGCAACCGCCGACCTTAAAGATGGTAAAATTCATGCCATAGTTACGGCTCCAATCAACAAACATAATATTCAAAGCGAAACATTTAAGTTTGTTGGCCATACCGAATATTTTACAGAAATGTTTGAGGCCAAAGAAAGTTTGATGTTTTTGGTAAGCGACGACATCAGGGTTGGCGTGGTTACGGGGCATATTCCTGTAAGTAAAGTTTCGGGGGCATTAATCAAAGAAGCCATTGGCACTAAATTACAGTTGATGATAGATTCGCTTAAAAAAGATTTTGGCATCAAAAAACCAAAAGTTGCGGTGTTGGGACTAAACCCCCACGCTGGCGAAAATGGTTTGATAGGAAACGAAGAAATTGATAATATTAGTCCCGTGATTCAGCAATTCAAAAACAAAGGTAACTTGGTTTTTGGGCCTTTTTCAGCAGATGGATTTTTTGGGAAATTAGAGTTCAAAAAGTATGATGCCGTTTTGGCAATGTACCACGACCAAGGCTTGATACCTTTCAAATTGATGGCTTTTGAAGAAGGCGTCAATTTTACGGCTGGCCTGTCGGTGGTGCGTACTAGTCCAGACCACGGCACGGCTTATGATATTGCAGGCAAAAATATTGCCTCGGAAAGTTCACTGCTCAAAGCCATTTTTACGGCCATTGATATTTTGAAAAATCGTGAAGAAAATTAAAACCTCTAAACTATATGAATCATAAAATAGACAGTATTGATTCCAAGATTTTAAATTTGTTACAACAAAATGCCCAATTGACCAACAAGGAAATTGCAACAAAAATCAGTTTATCGATTACGCCCGTGCATGACCGCATCAAAAAAATGGAAAAAGAGGGGATTATTGATAGGTATGTAACGATTCTTAACAAAAAAAAGGTGGGCCAACCACTGTTGGTTTTTTGTAATGTAACCCTAAGCAAGCAAACCCAAGAAAATTTTCAGGCTTTTAACACCGCCGTTAGTATTTTGCCAGAGGTACTAGAATGTAATGTAGTGGCAGGAACGTTTGATTATCTACTTAAAATTATCGTAGCAGATATGGATAGTTACCATGAATTTTATCAAAAAAAATTAAGTATTCTGCCTATGGTTTCGCTTATTCATAGCTATTTTGTGATGGCTGAAGTTAAAAGCACTACTATGATTCCTGTTTAAAGATAATTATAAGTAATTGATTATCAATAGTTAGTGATATTAAAAACGATATTACTAACCGCAAAGACACGATGACGCAAAGTTTTTCGTGCCTTTGCGACCCTACGGCTGGAAAAGGCTTCATTCCCCCTAGCCAATCCTTTCCAATTTTACTGGATAGGTTTTTTTCGAGTTCCATTGCGGTACATAAATATTTTCGTCGGCATCAACATACACATCGTGGGGGTGCATAAACACCTTGTTGGGGTCTTGCTTGCGTTGTTCTTCCAAAATGCCATTGGTATATATCGGGGAAGAACCTCCAGGCGTAGAAATAACTCGGTCGTTTTTATCCAAAATAGTTACATAGCCCGAATTGGGATAGTCCATGGCCGTGGATTTGTAACAAGCAGCATAGATATTTTCTCCTCTAATTACTGGCCTACAAATAAACGACCCTGGCACAGGAATTGTGGCAAGATACTGGCCGTCGAGGGTAAAGCGTTTCAGCATTTGGCTCGCCCTAGAGGTTATCAAAAGCGTTGGATTTTGTTTGCTTCGAGTATCTACAACGATGCCGTGGCAACAATTAAACTGCCCTTGGGCATCACCCACACCGCCAAAGTGCCTGATATACTGCCCTTTGGCATTGTATTGAATGATATAGTTAGAGCCATAACCATCGGCCACATAAATATCTCCATTGGCAGGATTCACACAGGTTTCGGTGGGTTTAAACTTGGCAGGGTGAGCATAAACACCTGTTTCTTTGGGGTAATCTATCTTGAATATTTCTTTTCCTTTTAAGTCCGTTTTGATAACCTGATGGCGGTCGGGGTCGCAGATGAGTAAAAATTGTTCGCCTCCTTCGTTTAATATGCTCAAGCCGTGGCCTCCAATATAATCGTGGCCCCAAGTTTCTAATAGTTTACCCGATTTATCATAAATCAAGACATTATTTTTAGTTTCGTTGGTTATCATTATTAGCCGTCCTTTGGCATCTTCCACCATCTCGTGGCAATCGTTCACAGGGTTTTGGCCTGCGTCTAACAGCCCCCAGTTGGGTATCACTTTGTATTTATAATTGTTATGGCCCAAAATAATTTCTCCAGATTTGGGGGCAATCACTTTGCCAGTAAAAAGCCCTAATCCTGCTATTGCAGAGCTATTTTTCAGAAATTGTCGTCTATCTTGATGCTCGTTCATATTATTAGATTTATGTGGTTTGAGATTTGTCAAATCTTTAAAATTGATAAACCATGGCGTTGCAGTGCATTCCCGCCCCCACCGAGGCCAACACTACTTTTTGGCCAGGCTTTATTTGATAATCGCCCAATTTGTTTTTCAATATCAAATCTAGCATTGTTGGAATCGTAGCCACGGAAGTATTGCCCGTAAACTCGATAGTTGTGGGAATTTTTCCCTCAAACGAAAGCCCTTCAATGCCATACATTTGGGCTATATTATTAGCAAAGGCATGCAACATTTTGCCATTGGCTTGATGAAACAAGAACATATCTACCTCCGAAACGTCCATTCCTGCTTTGTCGAGGGCTTTTTTGATAACCTTTGGCACCCAAACTGTGGCATATTTATAAACATCTTTGCCATTCATTTTAAAGAGTGTTGGGGCGGTAATTTCAGGGTTATAAGAGCGGTCGAGGAATATACAAGAAACGTCTTCGTTGGCATGAGAGAAGGTAGCATACGACAAAATTCCAGCAGAAGACGTACCGTCCGAAGCCGAAACTATCGTTGCCCCACAACCATCAGCCAATATCAACGAATCGAGGTCATGAGGGTCTAAAAGCCTAGAAGCCACCTCAATACCTACCACCAGCACGTGTTTGGCATCGCCCATTTGAATAGCCTGATGTGCTTGGATAATACCCTGCAACCAACCTGGGCAACCAAAAAGAAGGTCGTATGCAAAACACTCGTGGTTGGTAATATCCAGTTTGTTTTTGAGTAAAGCGGCCATATTGGGTACAGTATGAAAACCATCTCTGCCCTCCAACATATTACCTGCATTGTGGGCTACAATAATGCCATCTATCATGTTTTTGTCGTGGCCCCAATCGGCAATCGTTGCCATACAAGCCTCATACATAAGGGGAACAGAATCGCCCTTTTCAGAAATATATCCCCGTTCTTTTATGCCCGTAATTTGTTCTAATTTGGCAATAATATCAACGGTATCTTTTGGATTTGGCGTGCCGTGTTCGTCCATAAATACATTATTCAGAAAATAACTATTTTGGATTCTCCTATCGGGGAGTTTTGTACCAGTTGCTGCAATAATGGTTTTCATTTAGTAAATAAAATTAGAGGTTTTGTGTTGTAGCTTTTTACAATGTTTATGTGTATTCAGATTACAAAACTAAGCGTTTTTACTTTATTTGAGCCTTTTATCCTGTTTTTTTGGTGGATAGGCCAAAAGCCAATAGTTTTGTGAACATTCCTTTTAACAAATAATCAAAATATACTATTTATGGAAGCCATTTTTACAGCAGAAGGCATTATTAGTTTACTAACTCTTACTTTTTTAGAAATTGTTTTGGGTATAGACAATATCATTTTTATATCTATTGCCGCCAACAAACTTTCGGCCAAAGACCAACCCAAAGCGAGAAACATTGGTTTGTTGCTGGCCATGGCTTTTAGGATTGTTTTATTGTTTGGTATATCGTTTCTAATCAAACTACAAACGCCATTTTGGCACATAGAAGAGTCTTGGTTAAGTGCAGCGGTATCTGGCCAAAGCCTTATCCTGTTTGTTGGGGGCTTGTTTTTATTGTATAAAAGCACCACCGAAATCCATCATAAATTAGAAGGCGACCCCGACGATGATATTGTAAAAAAACCGAAAGGCAATGCTTCTGACAAACTAACCGCCGTGGTGCTTCAGATTGCCCTTATCAACATTGTATTTTCTATCGATTCTATCCTTACGGCCATTGGTCTAACCAGTAATGTACCTATAATGATGACCGCTGTTATTATTTCTATCGTAATTATGATGTTGTTTTCGGGGGCAGTGGGCAAATTCGTGAACGACCACCCTTCGGTACAAATGCTGGGCTTGGCTTTTTTGATTATGATTGGTTTTATGCTCATTGCCGAGGCCGCTCATCAAGCCGAAATTTCGTTTTTCGGCTCACACGTTGGCGAAGTTCCCAAGGGATATTTGTATTTCTCTATTTTCTTCTCGCTTTTGGTGGAGTTTTTGAATATCAAAATGCGTAAAAAACAAAAACCAGTTATCCTTCACGACTATATGGATCAAGCCAAAAACGAAGGATTGATAGACAAATAAAATGCTGAGTAATGGACAATTTTCATTTTCGCCTAATCATAATCCATTTCAAAAGCAAAAGGATTTTTAAGTAATGATATGAAAATTAGGTGTATAGCAATTCTCCCGAATTGCAGGGACGGGGACTGCAATTCGGGAGAATTGCTGTACATTTTGTAAAATTGTCCCAGTACTTAGAATAAAACGTTAAATTGTCAAATAACTAGTTCAAGATGAGGCATAAGAAAGTATCTATGGCTTAAATTAAAGTTATAGATGCTTTCATCTCATTTATTTCAAATTCCTACCAAAAAAATGAAAACAAGACGAGTTTTTCTATCGACCATGGCGGCATTAGTTGCTGTAAAAAGTTTTGCTCAAAAAAATAGTTTAGGGCCTCAATATCCTTATCCAATTTCTTGTAATTCATACAATTGGTACACTTTTTTTGGTAGAGAAAACAAAACTTGGGGTGAGGATTTAGGCTTATGCTTTGAGCAACTCGTGCAGACAGGAATCCCAGCTTATGAGCCGAGTTTTAATAATGCCGAAGAAGTAGAAAAAATGTCGCCTTTTCTCAAAAAAACGGGTATTCAGATGCCTTCTATTTATGTAAATTCAGTTTTACATACCCAAACCGATGGAGAAAAATCAATAAGCACTATCTTAGAAATAGCCAAAGCCGCACAAAAATTAGGCACAAAAATAATTGTAACCAATCCTACGCCCTTGGTTTGGGGTGGCGATGTTTTAAAAACAGATGAGCAGCTAGAAATTCAAGCCCAAAATATGGACAAGTTGGGGGCAACACTCCGCAAAATAGGGCTTAAATTAGCCTATCATACCCACGATACCGAAATGAAAGCTGGAGCTAGAGAATTTCATCACGTTATGCTCAATACCAAGCCTCAAAATGTTTCTTTTTGTATGGACGTTCATTGGGTGTATCGTGGCTCGGGCAACTCACAAGTAGCTGTTTTTGACGTACTTAAACTGTATGGCAATCGCATTGTGGAGTTACACATCAGGCAGTCGGTTAAAGGTATTTGGACAGAAACTTTTGGAGAAGGAGACATCGACTATAAACGTTTTGCCACTGCGTTAAAGGCCATGAATTTGAAGCCTCATTTAGTAATTGAGCAATGTTTGGAAGATAAAACAGTGGTTAGCCAAAGTTGTGTTGAGGCTCATATCAAGGATTTAGCAGCAATAAAGACTACGTTTAGGGCGATTTTGGAGTGAGAATACTCATAAAAACACTACTACTACCCCAGCACTCAAACAAAAACCTAGGACTAAACCCGCCGTGATTTGTAGTGGCGTATGGGCATTAAGATATAGTCTGGCACTCATTAAATAGCCAGCAAGTATCAAAATTACTAGCATTGGCCACAAAAGAAAGTCGGTTTCGTGGGTTGCCAAAACACTCATCAACGCCCCCAAAACACCCCCAATACCCGTAGCATGAGCCGAAATTTGCCAATATAAACTAACAACCGTTACAGCCGCCAAGGCCAACGTAACGCCAATCATTATGATTGAAATTTCGGGTAATTGGGACATTTTTAAGGCAAAAAATGTAGTACCTAGCGTGTAAAGAATGGTGGTAACTAAAAAAGGAATACGCCTATCCAAAAGGCTTTCCATTTTAAGGCTTTTTACGACATTAAAGCGATGAAGCAAGTAAATAAAGTAGGAAGGAATAAGAAAAGTGAAATTAAAAATAAGAAGCAAAAGGCCATTTTTGACCGACAGACTAAAGCCAAACACCTCAATACCAGACGATTCGCTGATATTACCCAAATTCATAAATACGTCGGGAGCGAAGTAAAGTAATATGCCAAACAACAAAGTAGGCATCAATAATGGGTGGCAAACAGCGGATAAAAAATTAGCAATACGAGTGTTCACAAATGGTTTTTGGGTTGGGTTTAATTTTTAAAATCAAGTTCGCTCACAGCCTCCACGGTTGATACTTCGGGAACAATCCGTTTAATGGCCTCTTCTATGCCTGCCCTGAAAGTCATGGCCGACATACTACATGAACTACAAGCCCCCAAAAAGGTTATTTTTACGTGATTGTTTTCGTTTATTTCAACAATTTTCACGTTGCCTCCATCGGCAAGCAAATAGGGTCTTACGGTATCAAGTGCGGCTTCTATTCTTGCCAATAAGGGGTGTTCTTCTAACATTTCCATTTTCTTTGGGTTTATTTACTATTCGTTTTCTTTCTGGGGCAAACCCCATTTTTTTTAGCTTGTACTTTCTTCAAATCTCCAAAACTATCTAATTTGCCCAGTACCTATGCCAATCCATTTTTCTGTTACCATTTTTTCGAGGGCAAATGGCCCACGGGCGTGCAATTTTTGGGTACTGATGCCAATCTCTGCCCCAAGGCCAAACTCGGCACCGTCTGTAAACCTAGTCGATGCGTTGGTATAAACTGCTGCGGCATCTATTTCTACAATAAATTGATTGCAAATGTCTTGATTTTCTGAAACTATGGCCTCGGAATGCTTGGACGAATATTCGGAGATGTGGGCAATGGCTTCCTCAAAACCCTCAACTACTTTTATAGAGCATTTATAATCAAGAAATTCTCGGCCAAAGTCCTCATTTTTAGCCTTTTGTAGCAAAGGGTAATCTAAATTTTGAAGAATATTAAATGAAATTTCATCTGCAAAAATTGCTACGTTCCATTGTATAAAGTCATTTTTTAACATTGCCAAAAACCGACTAGCTATGGCATTATCTAGCACCAAAGTATCTAGGGTATTACAAACAGAGGGTCTTTGAGTTTTGGCATTAATCACAATGGCCAGTGCTTTGTCTAAATCTGCGGCTTGGTGAATGTACGTATGTACCACGCCTGCCCCTGTTTCGATGGTGGGTACTAGCGAATTTTGCCGCACAAACTGAATCAATTTATCCGAACCTCTCGGAATGATAACATCTATATAACGAGTGGCCGTAAGCATTTCTTTGACCAAAGCACGGTCGGTGGGCAACAAACAAACACAATTTGGATTAATACCTTGGTTTTCAAGCACTTGGTGGATAATACCTACAAAGCAATTATTGGTATGCCAAGCATCGGACCCGCCCCGCAACACCACGGCATTTCCCGAACGAATACACAAAGCCGTTACGTCTATTGTAACATTGGGGCGACTTTCATAAATAATACCTACCACTCCCAAAGGAACCGTTATTTTAGAAAGTTTTAGGCCATTGGATAGTGTTTTTTCTAGTAAAATTTGTCCAGTTGGATCGGGTAATAATGCCACACTTCGAGTAGATTCGCTTAGGGCTTCAATGCGTTTATCGGTTAATAACAGCCTGTCTATCATGGGGTTATTGCTGTCCATCAAGGCAATATCTTTGGCGTTGGCTTCTAAAATTGCTACTTTTTGTGCCAAAATTTCATCAGCTAAGGCTACCAAAAATTCTGCTTTTTGAGCATCACTCAAACGTCTCAAACTGGCCGAAGCAGCGTGGGTTTGTTGCAATAAAGGTAAAATGCTGATTGGGGCTGTCATTAAAATTATGATTAATACGCTAGTAAATGTTGTGCTGAAATCTCAACATAATCGCCTTTGGCTTCGAGGGTGGCAATACCCGCTTCTTGTGCTTCGGCCAATACGCCTTCGTTTTCAAAACTCATTCCTGCAATACCTAAATAAATGTTATAGTCTTGATATTCAGGATATAACCATTTGAAATTTTCAGTTTTTTGAGTACACAAACGCTTGATATGCTTGGATTCCACACAGTATTTTATTTCTACAATACCTACACTATTGCCATTGTATAGCACAATATCAAACTCATCAACAATATTTTTGCGTTTGTGTCGCATATTTTGTTCAATTTCATCAAATTTAACATCGCCCAGTTTCATTTTTTCTTCGAGTGCATGAAAGAAAAAATTTTCTGCAAATTTGCCATGCCTATTGCCCATACCTCCCAACTGATTGCTTACTTCTTTCAAGAGTTTTTCAGTTTTTTCAATACGGTTACTAAACTCAAGCGAAGATTCTTTTAGGTGTGTAAACAGACTTTCTATGTCAAATTTAGACTTTTCGTTTGTTGCAAGTAATTTTTCTTGGACTAACAAAAGGTTATCAATATCGATTTCTGTTTTTTCTTGGGCGGTCAACAGTTTTTCTATCCTAACATCAAATTCATTTTGTTTTGCTTGGTTTTTTTCTTGGGTAGTCAATAGTTTTTCTATCCTAGCATCAAAATCATTTTGGATTGCTTGGGTTTTGTCTAGGCGTTCTCCTAAATTTTCTAGTGTTTTGTTTGCCATTTTTATATCTAAATTTCAATCAAATTTACACATTTATCAGAACAATCTTCTCAAAATTTTCAATTCTGGCTCCTCAAATACACGCAAAAAGCACACAAGCCCAATTGTTTTTGGTTTTGATTCCTAATTGTTTTAGGCCCACTTCGGCGGCTTTTTCGGCTATATCTTCGGCATCGCTTTCATAAAAACCACTCACCAATAAAATGCCATTTTCTTTCATAAATTGTTTGTAAATGGGTATTTCTCGCAATAAAATATTACGATTGATATTAGCCAAAACAATATCGTATTTAATCGCTGGTTCGTCTTCAATAGTCCCCAACCTCACGGTAATATGCTTACAATCATTGAGTTGTGTATTTTCTCGGGCGTTTTCGGCTGCCCAATCTTCTATATCAAAAGCTCCTATTTCGGTTGCTCCACGCAGTTCGGCCATGATTGCCAAAATCCCTGTCCCTGAACCTACATCTAACACCGATTTTTGGACATGGTCTATCTCTAATTGATACGCCAGCATCATTGATGTAGTTTCGTGGTGGCCTGTACCAAACGACATCTTAGGATTTATCACAATATCGTACTCAAAACTTGGGTCGGCTTCATGAAAAGACGCCCGAACCCTACATCGGCCTTCTACTTCAATAGGCTGATAGGCATTTTCCCATTCTTCGTTCCAATTTCGTTTTTCTATTTCGTTTAGGGTATATTTAAGCTCAGTAAGGGTACTGTATCGCTCAAAAATTTCTTCTAAATCTTGTTTATCTAATTCATTTTCAAGGATATAGGCATTAAGTAAATCGTTTTCTTCGGTAAATGATTCAAAGCCAATTTGAGCGAGTTCGGCCATGATAATTTCTGAAAATTCGGGGCTTACGTTTACACTAAGTTCGAGGTAATTCATGTTTGGGGAATGATGAATGTTTAATGATGAATGTTTTTTACAAATACTCGAATGAATCAAATTTCAAAGGCATCTTTCATGGCTGGAATCTCGATATTTTGCCAGCCAACTTTTTCTAGTCTTGCTTTGAAAGCCGTTTGGGTATCTATTTCGCCATGAACTAAAAACAATCGCTGTACTTTACGCTTGTCTTGACAATCCAAATGGGCTATCATTTCTTGATAATCGGCATGGGCCGAAAATGAATCCATAACCAAAACCTCGGTTTTTACCTCAAATTGCTTACCAAAAATATATACTTGCCTTGCTCCAGCCTTTAGTTGTCCACCGAGGCTATTGGGCGAGGTGTAACCCACCAATAAGATAGCCGATTTTTCGTCTTCGATGTTGTTGGCAATGTGGTGTTTGATACGTCCCGCCTCGGCCATACCCGACGACGAAATGATGACACAAGGTTCTTGGAGGTCGTTTATTTTTTTAGAATCTTCGCTTGATGATATATAATACAAATTCGGAAAGGCAAAAGGATCGCCATCTTTGTTGAGATAAGCCAAGATTTCAGTATTGAAACATTCCTGGTGTTTAGCCATTATTTTGGTGGCATTTACCGACAATGGACTATCTATAAACACCTTTATATCAGGCAGTTTCCCCTCCGACGATAGTTGGTCTAGGGTATAAACCAGCTCTTGGGTACGGTCTATCGAAAAGGCGGGAATCATCAATTTGCCGCCTTGTTGCACACAAATTTTTTCTACAATTTGCCTTAAATGTTCTTTTACATCGGCTTCGGCTTCGTGTAATTTATTTCCATAAGTGGACTCACAAATAATAAAATCGGCTTGCGGAAAAGCCTCGGGCGAGCGTAATATCTTATCGTTTGGACGGCCAATATCTCCTGTAAAAAATAGTTTTTTAGTCTTATTATTTTCTTCAAAATCTAGCATTACTCCCGCCGAACCCAGTAGATGTCCTGCATCAAAAAACTCGCCTTTTACGTCTTTACAAATCATAAATGTTTGATGGTAATCCACTGATTGAAAGAGACTTAAAGCCTTTTCTACATCCGCTTGTTCATAAAGTACTTCCAGTGGTTGTTCGTTTTTAGTGGCTCTACGTTTGTTAATTCTGCTGATGTCGGAGGCTTGGATTCTGGCACTGTCGCCTAGCAAAA
>JAYWHL010000153.1:0-4009 GCA_043777715.1 Cytophagaceae bacterium
CATAAAGTAATGACGGCCATTCGATTAAAAATTGATGACAAACGTATTTATGACGTAGCCGTGATAGAACTCGGAGCAAGAGGGAAAATAGATTTGGTCAAAGGTTAATGGAGGAAAGGCTATTTTTTTAACCTAAAGATTACCAATTATTAACATTTTAATTCAGAAAGTATATGCAAGGTATCCAAACAAAATACATTGATTCTCCAGTAGGTAAATTGGCTATTTCGGCTAACCGAGAAGGTCTTCGGGCGGTTTTGTTTGTGGATTCAAATAATAGTAAACACCTGATTCCACAAGAAACTGATACTACGAATGACATTATCGAAGCAACGATTGTTCAATTAATCGAATATTTCGACAAAAAAAGAACTCAATTCAACATTCCACTCAATTTGGAGGGTACAGATTTTCAAAAACGAGTTTGGCAGTCTTTGTTGGCTATTCCCTTTGGTTCAATTTGTTCTTATAAATCATTATCTATTGCCCTTGGCGATGTAAAGGCCATTCGGGCGGTAGGCACAGCCAATGGCAAAAACCCAATCTCTATCATTGTACCTTGTCATCGGGTAATAGGTTCGGATAATACTTTGGTAGGTTATGGTGGCGAATTATGGCGGAAAGAGAAATTATTGATTTTAGAGGGTGCGTACAAACCAAGTTTTGAGTCTCAGTTAAGTATTTTTGGTTGATAACAATTTAATAATACTATGGCATTGATTTGATAAAACTGCCATAACATTTTGATAATATTAGGTCATTACCTTTGTAATTGTGTTTGAATCTAAAACACACTTGTACTAGGTAATGACCTTTTTTCTGTTAAAATGTTAGCATAATTCAAATTTTGTCTCTTTAATTTTTATATTTCTTTTCATCTATTTTCTCTGATGCCAAGGCACTAGAGAAAATCTCAAAAGGATTTTCATATTGGTGTTGCAAACAGGTCATGGGGTTTCTCTACGACCTGTTTTTTTTATTTAATCACTTATTACCAAATTATTAAATCGTCTCGGGTTATTTAACACAATTTTAATACATCGCTCTCCAAACATAATATTTAGGTAACGGCTGATGGTTTTGGGATAATTAATTTTGCACCATTAAATATCAAACCAATATAATGAAACAACTTATTACGGCATTAGTACTTATTTTATTATCGTTTTCGGACATTTACGCTCAATCATCAGGCACGATACGAGGAAATATTAAAGATGCAAAATCAAAAGAAGACCTAATCGGAGCAACAGTTTTTGTAGAAGGATTAAATAGGGGAGCGGCCACGGACATTAACGGTTTCTTCTCGATTTCAAAAGTACCATCAGGAACATACAAACTCAAAATAACTTATGTGGGCTACAAGGTTAAATTTATAGAAAACATAAAAGTAGTTAGCGAGCAAATTACAGAGATAAATACCTTTTTAGACGAAGAGGGTTCGGTTTTGAAGGAGGTAAAGGTAAGAGGCCAAAAATTAACAAACACCGAGGTTTCGGTTATTTCTGAAATTAAAGCCGCCCAACAAATTGTAAGTGGAATTTCGGCGGCTCAAATTGGTAAAACCTTGGATAGAACCGCCGCAGAGGTTGTTAAACGTGTGCCAGGCGTTACGATTTTTGGAGATAGATTTATTAATATTCGTGGCCTAAACGAGCGTTACAACACAGTAATGCTCAATAATATCTTTACACCAAGTATGGAATCGGACATACGTTCGTTCTCGTTTGATATTATTCCTTCTAATCAGATAGATAGAATCTTGGTTTTCAAGTCTCCTTCGGCAGAACTACCCGCTGAATTTGCTGGTGGAGTAGTTAAAATTTTTACCAAAACAATTCCCGAACAAAACAGTGTCGCTATCGACTACGGAACATCGTTCAGGAATGGGACTACTGGTAATGATTTTTACAGTCCTGAAGCTGGCAAATATGCAATTACAGGTTTTAATGATGGTTTTAGCAACTTACCTAAGTATTTTCCAAGCACCGACGAACTCAAAAACATAGCCCTTACAAATCCTCAAAGGCTACAACAGGTTGGACAGTCGCTCAAAAACTCTTGGACACCCATACAGTCCAACGCCATACCTGACCAACGTTTATCAATTACAGGTGCTTTTAAAAAGGAGCTTGGAAATATAAAAATCGGAAACGTTTCGGCCATCAATTACTCAAATACAAGAACTACTTTCGTAAAAGTTCAAAACGATTTTGGCTATGCAAGCATAGATACCAAAGGCAATGCCGACGAACTTTCGGTTTTTAATGATTTGCAATATACCAATTCAATCAGAGTAGGGGCTTTGCACAACTGGGCAGTTAGAATAAGCGATAATCATCTGATTGAATTCAAGAATCTTTACAATCAATTGAGTAATGCTCAATACATAGACAGAAAAGGATTTGAAAACGGTGCAAATTGGAAAATAGCCTCATTTAATCAAAATTTTAGGGGTATTTATACTGGACAGTTGCTGGGTAAACACAGTTTTAATGAAGAAAAAACTAAAATAGACTGGGTTGTTGGTTATAACAATTCGTTTAATCAACAACCTGATTATAAGCGTTTTAGATATACGTCAGACGAAAAACTATTAGTACCTCAAGGGGCAGTTCAAACCATTAACCTAGGAAGGACAAATATTATTTTGAAAGAAAGTGCTATGACTGGAGGGCTTAATGTGGTTCAGAAGGTATCATTGCAAAAAGGTTCTCCCGAAGATAAATCTGAAATTAATAACGACTTAGAACTTAAATTTGGAGCGTTTTATGAAACCAAAGCAAGAACTTTCACTGCCCGAAATTTAGGCTACGTCCAAGCTAACAGTGCATTATTCAACATTGGAAATTTACCTATTGCCCAAATATTTTCTCCTCAAAATATTAATACAACCAATGGCGTAAAAATTGACGAACAAACTAATAAAAGCGATGCCTACACGGCAAATAATAATTTGATAGCTTTTTATGCAAGTGGTAACTATTCGCTCTCCAAAAAAATAAACTTGATTGCGGGTTTGAGGATTGAAAACAACGTACAAAAATTGAATGGATTTGATAACCGAAACGGCAATCCTGTAAACCCTGTAATTGATGTAACCAACATTTTGCCTTCACTGAATCTTACCTATAATTTCTCGGAAAAATCATTGTTAAGATTGGCTTACGGTAATTCTTTGAATAGGCCAGAATTTAGAGAAATCGCTCCTTTTACGTTTTATGACTTTGTTTTGAATAGGGTCATTACGGGTAACACAACACTCCAAAACGCTCGCATTTCTAATTTTGACTTTAGGTATGAATTTTATCCAACCCCTGCCGAGATTATCAGTATTGCAGCTTTTTACAAAAAATTTACTACGCCTATCGAATCTGTTTTTACGAGTGCTGCCAATCCAAACGTTTCGTTCGCTAATGCTGAATCTGCATTTAGTACAGGGGTTGAGATTGAAATGAAAAAATCATTTGAAAACATCACAGAAAACCCTTTTATCAATAAACTAAATTTATTTTTCAACACTACCCTGATATACAGCCGTGTAAAATTGAGTAGTGATATTGCCGCAACTCAGTCCGACAATCGCCCACTCCAAGGCCAGTCGCCTTATGTTATCAATGCAGGATTGAATTATAATGATGTAAAGGCCAAAACGCAGGTAAATCTACTATTCAATGTAATTGGCAAAAGGATTTATGCCGTTGGCAACAACTTTGGGGCTTTGTATCCAGACTGGTACGAAATGCCAAGAAATGTTTTGGATTTGAATTTTTCAAAAGGTTTTGGTAAAAACTTAATCATAAAGGGAGGAATTACTGATATTCTCAATCAAAATGCTTTGATTCTACAAGATGGAAACCAAGATAAGAATTACCAATCAAACATCGACCAAACCATTCAATCGTACAGGCCAGGGAGTGTTTATTCGCTAGGAGTCGTTTATACTTTTCAGAAATAATATTAAAATCAAATTCTAACAAAAATCTAAAAACATGAATTTCTTAAAATC
>JAYWHL010000154.1:0-3985 GCA_043777715.1 Cytophagaceae bacterium
TCGTTTTTGTCGCTATTAGAAGGCATACCCACGTAGCCCTGCACGGTATTGGCATAAAAACAAGCTCTGATGGCTTTGCCTTTCAGGTCTGTGCCTGTATAAACCACACGAAGATTAAAGCTAAGTACTTGATTATCAGTAATATCTTTAGGATTAAACCGCTTAAAAATACCATTCGAGCCAAGCAAAGTATCAATATTGATAGTCTGGGCGTATATCGTATGGTTTATTATAGCCATGATTACGATTAAAAAAATACGAATTTTCATTTATTATTAGATTTGATTGAAAAATTATACCACAAATCAACGGCCTTTTTATGCCCAAGACAATACCCTTTTTAGGTATTTTTAGTCATATTGATTAAACGGTAGACAAGCGTTTGGTATTAATCAAAACGATAGTTAAGTGCCTATTAAATAGATGATTATGATTTTTTGTTATAAATAGTACCTATATTTTTGGCGTAGGTTTGCCGTTAAATAATTTATTTAGTAACCATTAAGGGTATTTTTGTAACTTGAGTAAGATTTTTTAATACCAACAAAAATGGATAATAGCGTACCACCCGACAAGTCTGCCTTGGTTTTTCACGATGAATACGTGTCGTTGTGGCAAGAAGTAAATCATAAAACGTCCGATGAACATATCAATATCAAGTACCAAGAATTGTCTAAACTGATGGGGCAGTACGCCAGCCTCAACAATCAATTTATTTCTATTTTTAATACCAAAAGCCAACGGGTGCTTTATATGAGCGATAATTACTTAGATGTAATGGGCTATAAGTGTAGCGAAGAAGATTACAAACGATGGTCCACTATTTATTGGATGCGGGATTTGCCACTAACCCAAAGTTGGTTTTTTATGCAAATGACCCTGTTTTTTAAGAATACAGTACAACCTAAATTACGAGAGGCAGGGCAAGGCAAATCGCTGTCTTGGTATATGCACAATTTTTTATTGCAGCCCCCAGGCTCAAATCTGCATCATATCAGCCTTACGGGTACTGCCCTAGAGCTATCGCCCGATGGCGGAATGCTGATTATGTTGCTCATTATCAAAGATGTAGGGAGTTTAATTAAAGAAAATGGTACTTGGTGGGCCGAGTTTACGATTAATAATCAAGAGAGGTATCATTTTCATCAAAACGAAAAGAAATTTCAAAAAGGAAGTATTTTGACCGACCGAGAGCATGAAATTCTCCAAAAAATAAAAGAAAAACAAGAAACCAAGCAAATAGCCGAAACGCTTTTTATAAGCCCACATACGGTTGATAAACACCGTAAAAATATGCTAGAACGCACGGGGGCAAAAGACCTAAGTTCGCTAATTCAAATTTGTGAAATGGGCAAGGTTATTTGATAGCGATGGCGGGATTGGAGTATAAAATTCATAAAAAAACCTATCGAATGCTAACTTTCGATAGGTTTCTATTGGGAATTAAGTGAATTTTAGGGTTGAAATAAACGATTTATCCAGTCTATCAGCATCTTACACGTTTCTTGGTCTGTGTCTAAATAATGTTTTGTAATGCCTTGTGCCAAAGGAGAACCAGGGTCTGATTGAAGAGCCAACCATGCGTGGATTAATGCTTTAGGTTTGTGGATTAAGGCATAATGGTTAAGTGCTTTGGCTTCAATATCGTTTAGTGTTTCGTTTAAAATAGGCAAAAGGGGGTCATTTTTTGGGGCGAGAAAAACCATAAAATCTTCTAACATTCCGCTCAAATTGTTGTTTGGCATTATCCATACGCCAATTTTTAAGTCTCCATTCTCTGCAATCAGTCCTGATTTGGGTAATTCTTCTGGTAAAACAAATCCCATTTTCTTAAAAATAGTACTAGCCGACTGCCAACGAGAAGCCAAATCAGTATCTGCATCAATAATTATCCCCAAGGTGTTCATAGGATTTGCAGATTTGAATAGTATCGGAATTTGCTCTAATAATTTTTCGATACCTTTACAATCTTTGATACTAAATTTGCCACCATTTGGTATTTCACGATTACGAACAGGAATATCAAATTGCTTGCAAAGTGCGTGCATGACATGAAAATCGTCGTTACCCTCTACCAACAGCAAGGCGTTGGGGTGGTCTTGAATATTGGCCATTATCTTATTTCAATATCGTTTTCGGTGGCAATTCTTAATTCGTTGGCATTAAATTCTACTTGCTTTATTAGCCCATTTTTGTTTTCAAGGCGTATCAACCTGCCATTGAGTTGGTTGTTTTCTTGGTTCAAAATTTGTTCAAACCCAGCAATACAATCATTGCTATGGGTAGTAACAAATACCTGAACTTGAAGTTTTTTAGAAAGACTAAAAATAATTTCCCATAGTTTTGCTTGGACAGAATGGTGCAAGCCATTCTCAAATTCATCTATTAGCAAAACCCCTTTGTCGGCAGATACCAAGGCAAGAATGATAGTCAAAATACGATTAATACCATCGCCCATACTTTTTAGGGGTACTAATTGTTTATTGCCCGAAAGTTTAAGTACTGGACTTCGTTGGTTGTTATTATTCCCTAAAAAAGCTATTCTTTCTGCCAATGGTTCTATGATTTTCAAAGCCTCTATTACATCATTCTCTTTGTCGGTCAATGCAATACTATCCCACAATTTGGCATTAATGTCTCGGTCTATGTTTCGAGTGTTGATGTATTGGAGATTTTGGTATTGATCGGTTTCTCCTAGTCCTTTTCCAAGAATTGAAAAAAAACGAGCCTCTATACGCCTACTAAAAGATGATGATGCTTCATTTTGAACACTTATAGCAAGGACTACCCTACTGAACTCATAACCTTTAGGGCTTTCATCAAGTTCTTTTGCAAAACGTAGAGATACACATTGTGTTAAAGATAACCTTTCTCCAAATAAGGTATTTTCAATTTCCCCAATTTCAATACTATTGTTTTGCTCATATTCAATAACTCTATCTGTAAATAATGAAGAAATGGCTTGAATAATAGGTTCTGGATTATCTTCATCATTGATTGTATAATTTCTTATCTCTCCTTTATCCTTCAATAATTGATAAATAAATGATACGTTAGCTTTTGATGCATAAATACCAATGGCTTCTAGCAAGGACGATTTACCCGTATTATTTTTTCCCGTAATTAGGTTTACATTCCCCAACGAAGCAATCTGAAGTGTTTTTAAACTTCTGTAATTTTTGATATAAATAGAGCGAAGCATATTGTCTTAGTATTTTGAAAACAAAGATATTAAGCCTCAATGAAATTGACTGCTTGTGCTTATCTTTTTTTGTTTAAACCTTAAAATATCACGTAGTAACCACTTTAATCAGCCTCATAATTAGACTTTTTTGGAGATTTTACGGTGTATTTAAAGCCAATTTTTCGCTCTTTGTTTGGTTCTAGCTTCAATTGCCAAGTTATCCGCCCCGTTTCGTCTTGGGTATTGGCTTCGGGGGCTTCTTTGTCCAAAACTTCCACTTCTTTTGTTTTAGAAACAGGAAACTGGTCTTCTATCATCAGATTAACGGCCTGTTTGCGGGTATTGCGTATCGAAATCTCGTAGCCTCGGTTTTCGGATTTATTGCTACCAATAAATTGTTTTTGAGTAAAGTTTTTAGAGCGTATTCTGTTTACGGTCAGGCTTTTATCTCTGCCTAGCGATATATTAAGCGTATCTCTGTTGCTTAAATCTAAGTTCGATTTTCCTAAAAATGTTCCCTCAAAATATAAACTGGCTTCGCCTGGTAATAAATTATACTGCTCCCAATCAATAATCTTGGCTGTTAAAAAAACGTCTTTATCAATTTTTGGCAAACAATAATATTGGTACTGGGCGGGAATTTCCTCATTTTTTATTTCTACGGTATAAACCTTCCCGTCCGATAAAATGGTGTAAGGTGTCTGAATCTCAAAAGATTTACTCGTCGGTGCTTCGGTTTCTTCTACTTCTAGCGAGATAGATTTTGCCTTTTTGGGAGAAGCTAACCCCATGTCGGCTGAG
>JAYWHL010000155.1:0-3985 GCA_043777715.1 Cytophagaceae bacterium
AAACCTTCACGGCCAGCCGCCCCAGGATTGATAAAAAGCATATTATTATAAAATTTATCCCGCTGCACTTGTAATAAATGTGAATGCCCGCAAACAAAAATATCTACACGTTGTTCTTTTAATAGTTCTAGTCCGTGGGCTTTGTAATAGTTGGGCTTGCCCGCAATGTGTGCCATGCCGATAGTAAGATTTTCGCATCGAAATACATTTTTAAGGCCAAACATTGCCCTAATTTCTTTACCATCTATGTTTCCATATACCGATTGGATAGGTTTAATACCCATTATGGTATCGGCTACTGCCACGTTTCCCCAGTCGCCAGCGTGCCAAACCTCATCGGCTTCTTCGATATAAGTTATCAACGAAGGGTGTAAATAAGAATGGGTATCAGAAAGAATCAGAATTTTTTTCATTGACGGGGTTTTAAAGACCAAAAAATAAAATATTGTTGAACTTTTTTGAAAATTAATAGTTAAATTGTTAAACAATCCTACAAAAATGCTCATCAGCACCCTCGAACTTAATCTATATACTAAACTTCAAAGTTACTTTGAAGACTATGGATTTGAATTGCTTGCTGAAAAGAAGCAATTTAGAAAAAAAACATCTTACGGTTTTAGAAATGTGATTTTTACACTAACCAATTATGGCGAAGAACTTTGGCTAGAAGTAAATATTGGGGTAAGACATCACGAAATAGAAAAACTTGCCCAACAGTTTTTGAGTAATTCAAAAGATTTTTGGGAAGATACCAACACCTTGATTATTTCAATCGGAAAATATAACGATGCAAAATATTTTAGATTTAAGATTCTAAACGACGAAGACCTAGACATCACTTGCAAAGCAGTAAAAGATTTTTTAACCAATCAAGGATTTGCCTTTCTCAAAAAATCAGAATCTATCAAGGCCATCAACCAAGTTTTGAACAAAGAATATCATCTTCCTTGTAAATACGTTTATAACCAAATACACCGATGCTTTAAAGGCTTGATAGCCTCAAAAATGGCATCTGACAATAATTTTTGGGACATATCGGAGCATTATCGTAACCAAGTAATGAAACTAGGAGGCACAGACGAAGAAGTAATGGCCTACGAACGCCTCCTGAGTTATTTACTCTACTGGTCTGTAAATTAAGCCTTCACCACTTTTGGATTATTGATATTCATTTTCAAAATAAGAAGCATGAAGTTTCAAGCCTTCATAAAAGAAAAACACTTCGCCGTTATATCCAGCCTCTCTGTTGGCGTTAATCATTTGTCGCAAAAAATCGTCTGTGGGTGTATATGTCCCTACCTTCAACAATACCCCTGGGGCTACAATTCCTAGTTTGCTTTTTGGTACTTGCCCGTTTGTAATTTTAGCGAGTTCTGCTTTATAGGCATCAATGTTATATCTATAAATTTGTGGGCAAACATTATCAACACTCCCCTCGCTTACCCACGAAGGCCAATCTTGCAAGTATTGGTCATAAGAAAAAGGATAAATACTTGGTCCCATCGATACTTGAACAGACGATTTGGCACTTTTAACACTTGCATAAAGGCTTTTCATAAAATTATTCAATAGCATTACCCGCCATCTCATCCAGTTTGAGTCGGCATCTCCGCTTGGCTTTATATTATTGTTACTCGCTAGGTACAAATCAAGATTTGATTTATTATAACCCGCCTCAACTGGCAATGCTGGCAGCCTATCGTCCCCTTGGATTCCGTCAATATCATAGTTTTTTACAGTTTCTAAAACCAAAGATTTCATAAAATCTTGAACTTCGGGGTCTAATGCGTTCATCCAATTAAACCCATTTTTATTAACCGTATTCCCTACACTATTTTTGGCAGCCCAATTGGGTTTTGTAGCCAAAATATGCCCTCCAACTCCTTGATAATCAGCAGCAAACCCGTACTCAAACCAAGCATAAACTTTTATGTTTTGAGCGTGAGCCGCCTCAATCATTTCTTTTAGGGGGTCTCTTCCCGCTAAATCGGGGTCAATTTCTTTTCCAAATATTTCTTTCATTTTGGCACTTGGATATAAAGTATAACCCTTGTTCCAAACCACCATAAAAATTGTGTTAATTCCAGATTTTTTACATAAAGCCACACAGTCCAAAATACCTTGTTTGGTATATAAAACTCTACTGTCCACATTTGTAACCCATACGCCACGCATGGCATTGGTCGGATTTTTATCTACAATCTTGGGCGAATTGTTATCGCCTTTACAAGCAAAGAAGATGAAACTTGAAAACAATAAAGTTTTCAAGACTTTGAATTTTTTGAACATAATTGATTGATTTTTAGGTTGAATTTAGTTTTACTTTTTTACCGATGTCGCTAGTCTAATTCTTTACAATCTTTTAACTCTTCTGTCTCAAATCCTCTCGAAACATAGCACTTACCGTAAATTGATTTATAGAATATTTCAGCTCTGAGCGAATCACGATTATAAAATACGTTTGCAAATTGACGGCCCTCAACCGATTCTGACAACTCTAAAGGGTTTACCGTTTCGCCTGTTAAGAGGGTTCTACCCACTACGCTACTACTAACGTAAGAAAAGTTATTTCCGTAAATTGTCCTAAAAACATCACTATAATCGCTATAAACACTATCTCTAAAATAGATTTTTACTTTTTTTATCAATGCAGGCCCTATGCCTTTATTTGTAATATTAATTTTAAATCTATTTTTGGTAAAATCCTTACCCGCCCAATTAGAACCCGAAAGTTCTATTTCTGGCCAAACGCCAGCGTGTTTTTGTTCTATCAAAATAGAGGTCTGAATGGTATAAACTACCAGCGTTGCTACGCCTATGAAAATAGCACAAAGCGATAAAATCCTATCTGTATTCCATTTTTTCTCTAACATATTTTTTTGTTTTATTTGAATCTTTTACAAAGCCCCAGCAATAATTTCCTCCACCACACTCGGGTCTAGCAAAGTTGAAGTATCGCCAATATTAGAAGTTTCGCCTTCGGCAACTTTCCGTAAAATTCTTCGCATTATTTTTCCTGAACGAGTTTTAGGTAAACCATTCACAAACTGAATTTTATCAGGTTTAGCTATAGCACCAATCACACGAGTTACCGTTGCTAAAATATCTTTGCGAGCTAAGTCTTTGTCTTTCAAGTCTTTATCACAAATCACATAGGCATAAATTCCTTGCCCTTTGATGTCGTGTGGATAGCCCACCACGGCAGACTCAATTACGCCCAAGTGCATATTGATAGCATTTTCAACCTCCGCCGTACCAATTCTATGCCCTGAAACATTGATAACATCATCAACTCGCCCTGTGATTCTGTAATAACCATCTTCGTCTCGCATACAACCATCGCCCGTGAAATAGAGATTTTTGTAGGTTGAAAAATACGTCTGGATACAACGCTCATGGTCGCCGTAGGTAGTCCGAATAATGCCAGGCCAAGGGAATTTAATACATAGATTGCCCGAAACGCCATTGCCCAAAATCTCATTGCCTTGTTCGTCCACCAAAATCGGTTGAACGCCTGGCAATGGCAGCGTAGCGTAAGCAGGTTTAGTCTTGGTTACACCAGCAATTGGCGAAATCATCATACCGCCAGTTTCGGTTTGCCACCATGTATCCACAATCGGACATAAGCCTTTTCCAACGTGTTCGTTATACCAATTCCATGCTTCTTCGTTGATGGGTTCGCCAACAGAACCAAGGGTTTTTAATGAACTAAGGTCTTTATTATCAACGAATTGATTACCAAAACTCATCAACGAACGGATGGCAGTTGGAGCGGTATAAAGTATATCAACTTTGTGTTTATCAATCACGTCCCAAAAACGCCCAGCGTCTGGATAAGTCGGGATTCCTTCAAACATCAGGGTCGTTGCTCCCTGACAAAGTGGTCCATAAACGATGTACGAATGCCCCGTAATCCAGCCAATATCTGCCGTGCAAAAATGGATTTGTTCGGGTTGGTATTGGAAAACATTAGCAAAAGTATAAG
>JAYWHL010000156.1:0-3980 GCA_043777715.1 Cytophagaceae bacterium
ATAGAAAAAGGCTCAAGGTTAAGGAGTGCAAAACTCCTGTTTTGTTTCAATACCTCTATATGAGTGTAGTAAAATGAAAGTAGTTTTTCTCTTACAGAATAAGTAGCATAAACTTCGTCTTCTTCAATTTTCTGAACTGTTTCAGCCATCAAATTTGCCCAAATCAATTCTTCTAAATGTTCAAAAGAACTTACTTCATCATAAAATTTAGCTTCTGTAATCTTATTTTTCTTTGCAAAAAATGCTACTGAAATGGGCTTAGTACCTGTTTCAATCAAAATTGATTTATAAGAATCTATGAGTTTTATTGTAATATCGTTCATGTAATTTTATTTTTGAGCCATTTGGAAGAGTCTATCAGTTAAACAAATTAATTGAAATGATGTTTCGGTTTGATTAAATTTAAATGTTATTTTAGACCAAAAAAACTTTACATCAAGTCGCTCTTTCTGTTAAACCATCGATAAATTTTTTGTTTGAAAAAAATAGAAAATAGGTATAAATACAAAAAACCACAAAGAAACAAAGAACACAAATAGTTGATATTCAGTTTTTTATAAAAAATTGATATAATAAAACTGCTATTTTAGACTGGGAGATCCCCCCCTTTAAACCTCCTGCATTCCATCAAAACCTTCTAAATAATCAGAAACTCTTTTCAAGAAAAGTCCGCCCAATTGGCCATCAACTACTCGATGGTCGTAGGAATGTGAAATAAACATTTTTTGGCGAATGCCTATCAAATCTCCATCAGGTGTTTCGATAACGGCAGGTTTTTTGACAATTGCCCCAAAAGCCATAATGGCCACCTGTGGCTGGACGATTATGGGTGTTCCCATGAGATTGCCAAAAGTTCCGATATTAGAAATAGTGTAAGTTCCTCCTTCTAAATCGTCTGGTTTTAATTTATTTTCTCTGGCACGTTTGCTCAAATCGTTCACTTTTTGGGTTAATCCAGCCAAATCATATTGGTTGGCGTTGTGAATTACTGGGACAATCAAGTTACCATTGGGCAAGGCCACGGCCATTCCAATATTGATAGCTCCTTTTTTGATGATGTTTTGGCCATTTACCTGAATATTTATCATCGGAAAATCAATAATTGCCTTCACAACTGCTTGAATCAGAAGGGGTGTAAACGTGAGTTTTTCGTTGAATTTAGCCTCAAATCTGCCTTTGCTTTTATCCCTCCATTTACTCAAAATCGTCATGTCGGTTTCAATAAACGAGCTTACATGAGCCGAAATACTTTGGCTAGAGAGCATTCGTTCCGAAATTATTTTTCGCATCCTATCCATTTCAACAATTTCGTCGGCTTGGCCTATTTGTGAATCTGTTGATTTTGGAACAATTTTAGGGTCGGTTTTTGGAGAAGGTTTTTCTAAAATTCGGTTATTTAGGTACGAAAACAAGTCATGTTTTGTAACTCTATTTGCCAAACCAGTTCCCGATATTTGAGCTAATTCAAGCATAGAAATACTTTCTTGTTTGGCAATATTGAGAACCAAAGGAGAGAAAAATTGATTTGAATCCGATTTTAACTCAATTTTTTCTAAGGTCTTAACTTCTTCTTTTTCAAAATTGAGCCTTTCTTCGATTTCAAAAAGTTCTTTTTCAACAAAATCCTGAATCGTTTCATCGTTTTTGCTTTGCTCAATTGTATCGCCCTCGGCTTCTACCAAAATTATACACATTGGCTGCCCAACCATAGCCATTTCACCTTCGGGTACAATGATTTGATGCAAAATACCAGCTACCATCGACGGTAATTCGGTATCTACTTTATCGGTTGCCACCTCTGCAATGGTTTCATCAATCTCAATTTTATCGCCAACTTTTTTCCACCACGAAAGCACCTTGGCCTCCATAATACTTTCGCCCATTTTGGGCATTAACATTTCTATTTTTTTTGACATTGATTCCAATAATTAAGCTAAAACCTTTCTTAAAAAATCTAAGGATAGCAAGGCTGTGTTATAAATATTTTGCTCTCGGTTACCGCCCAGTTGCAGTTTTTTAGTGAATACTTTATCGCCATAAGCAATGGCCGTCCAAACCGTTCCAACGGGTTTGTCGGGCATTCCTCCGCCCGGCCCTGCAATTCCACTGGTCGATATTGCAATGTCGGTACACAATATTCTTCTACAATTTTGTGCCATTTCAATTACCGTTTTTTCACTAACTGCTCCATATTTTGTAAGTGTATCGTTGGAAACTTCAAGTAATTTTTCTTTCAAAAAATAGGAATAAGCCACCACAGACCCCTCAAAATAGGCCGAACTTCCCGCTACCGCAGTGAGTTTACTAGCCAAAAAGCCTCCTGTGCAACTTTCGGCAGTGGCGATGGTAAGTCCTTTTTCTAGTAAAATTTTACCAACGGCTTCCTCTATTTCAATTTGCCCAAAACCATAAACGTACTCTTGAATGAGAGGAAGCATTTTTTGAGTTTGGATTTCAATCAAGCTATTTATCAATTCTTTATCATTGCCAATTCCCGTAATCCTAAGTTTTACTTGACTTTGACTAGGTAAATAAGCTAGTTTTAGTCCTTCGGGTAAGGCATCTTCCCAATCGCTAAGTAATTCTGATAAAACAGATTCGCCAATACCAATCGTCCGAATAATTTTATGAATGATAGATGGCGGATTGAATTTTTCTAACAATTTGGGAATTACCTCCACCGTCATTAGTCCTTTCATTTCAGAAGGAACGCCTGGCATAGAAACAAACACGCAATTGTTTTTTTCAAACCACATTCCAGGGGCTGTCCCCCACTGATTTCTTAGATAAATCGAACCAATGGGCAATAAGGCCTGGCCTTGGTTTACTTCGGAAATTTGTTTGCCCCTTTTTGCAAAGTAAGAAGTTACTTCGGCCAAGGCTTCTTGATGAAGGTAGGTAGTGGTTTCAAAAAAATCACAGAGTGTCTTTTTGGTAATATCGTCTTTGGTTGGCCCTAAACCACCCGTAATCAGCACGATGTTAGCTCGTTTTGAGGCTATGGTCAGGGCATCAATAATATTGCTGGCAATATCTCCAACAGAGGTTTTGGCGACAATGTTTATACCTATTTTGGCCATTTCAGTACCAATCCACTGCGAATTTGTGTCAATAATTTGGCCATACAAAATTTCATCGCCAATGGTTAAAATTTCTGCTTTTATCATTCTTTTTTGTCAAACTTTGAATTTCTACGCAAAATTAGACAATTTTACGCCCTTTTACGTTTTAACAATAACCAATTTAATAAATTAAAGAAAACCCAAAATGAAGAAAATCTTTTTAGTAATGGTTTCTACCATAAGTTTGATTGCTTGTAATGCCCAAAACCAAACAAAATTTGGTAATATTTTGAATAAGGCAAATGATATTTTGAATCAGAATGCTGCAAGTTTAAGCACAGACGAAATTGCAAGGGGCTTAAAAGAAGCCCTAGCGGTTGGCATTAAGAATAGTTCGGCACAAGCATCGGCTTTGGACGGATATTATAAAAACGATATGATTAAAATTTTATTCCCACCAGAGGCCGTGAAACTAGAACAAAAATTGCGACAAATTGGCCTTGGAAAACAATGTGATGAATTTACGATGGCTTTGAACCGAGGGGCAGAAGATGCCGCCAAAAAAGCAGTCCCCATTTTTATTAATTCAATTACCAAAATGAGTTTTCAAGATGCGATGAGTATTTTGAAAGGTGACAAAAATGCAGCCACTAATTTTTTAAAGAGAACAACTACCCAAGAACTAATGGAGGCTTACGGGCCCGTAATTGATAGTTCATTAACCAAAACTTCGGCAACAAAATATTACGGAACCTTAGCAAGCACTTACAATAAACTACCATTTGTAAGTCCTGTAAATGCTGACTTAAAAAGCTATGCCACTCAAAAAGCGATTGATGGTTTATTTTTGTTGGTAGAAGCCGAAGAAAAGAAAATAAGAGAAAACCCAGCAGCGAGGGTAACCGATTTGCTAAAAAA
>JAYWHL010000157.1:0-11288 GCA_043777715.1 Cytophagaceae bacterium
GACCAAGCCATTGGCAAAAGTTTTTCAGAATTGATGGTCTCTCATTTTGGTTTAGACAATGAATTTTCTGATTTTACAGATGCTCTTTTTGATAAAGTAAATGCCATTTTAAGTCAAAATAAAGACAATCCAAGTGCTAGGAATGTGGCCATCAAGCAAATTTTGACTGAAAACGAGCCGTTTATCTCTACCTCAATGCGGTTTGAACTAGAATCTATCTTATCAGAAATGCACTAAACTCTCTTTGAAAGATGATTAATATTACTAGAGGCGAAAGACCAATTTCGTTGGATAACCCTGAAATAAAGCAATATTTAGAAGATGTTATTGCCTATAAAGCCCTAACAGAAGCAGAACGAAAAATCATAAAAAAGCCCGAAGTGGGTACGTATAGAACTGAAAATTTGTTAGAAGCCTTTGACCGTGATTTTTATGCAAAATGTTACTTGACCGAACAAAAATTTGAAAATTCTTGGGCAATGGACATTGAGCATTTTAGGTCAAAAGCCTTTGGTCAATACCCTGAATTACGTTATGAATGGACTAATCTTTATCCATGTTCGCACGATGCCAATATGATGAAATCCAATACAGAACCTCTTGGCGGATATTTAGACCCTTGTGATGCAGCAGATGATGTAGAAAAAGAAATCGTTTATACTTGGGGACTTGGTGGAAAATTTGATTTTGATTCTTTGAATCCCCAAAACCCAAAAGCCCTTAATACCGCCAAACTGTTAGATAAGGTTCATAACGGAACAGATAAAAATTCTACCCAAAAAACAGCTACTTTGAGAAAATTTATCGCTGATAAAGTACAAACCGTTACAGAACTAATAATGGAATGGCTGGCTGCGGGCAAAGATGGAAATAAAGAAGAAGAAGTAAAAACAAGCCGAAAACTCAAAAATATCCTTTCTCGTAAATCAGATTATACTATGCTTTTACGCTCGCAACCATCAGTTAAAAAGTATGTACCAAAAGATTTTTTGGATTGACGTTGCAAAACATACACAACGAAAATTCATTATTGGCAAATACTTGTTGTTTAGGGCATTGTGAAAGTACAAAAAACCCCAGTTTTTGCCTCATGTTGGCACAAACTGGGGTTTTTACTAAAAAGAACGGGGGGCTAATCTCCCGACTTTACGTCATCGTTTTTCACAGATTTGGTCTTCTTTTGTTCCACAAACATCATCTTCCCAATTTTATAACTAAAGGTTAGCTTCACGTTTTGGTTATACATATTTTGGGTGGTGTATTGTGTAAGCGTTGGCGAAGTGGTCGAGCCTTTTACAAACACCCCACCCACAAAATTATCAACGGCCAAACCCAAACTCCCTTTCTTATTTTTGAAGTCTTTTCTTACCCCCGCCGAATACATGTAAAAACTACCCTGTATGCCCTGAAGGCTCACTTGTCGGCCACGCATACCGCCATTGGCTTGTATTCCCCAACCATTTTGGAGCGTAATCTGGCTATTTAGTCGTCCGCTCAACACAAATCCTTGGTTGTTTATGCCCACAAATTTGCCCGTAAGGTCTTGTACTTGGCCTTCCATATACAAATGGATAAGGTCTATACCGCCATTAATACTCCATTTTGGCGTGATGTTTACATTGGCAAAAACGTTTGTACCATACGTTTGCTGTTTGCCGATATTCTGAAACGTGGTAACAATAGCCCCAGGGAGGGTATCAGACGGCGAAGCAATACGGGTAATGGCGTTGTTGGTTTGGCGATTAAAAACCGACATATTCAGATATGTTTTGCCAATATTCATACTATAACTTAGCTCGATATTATCAGAAATTTCGGGTTTTAGGTTTGGATTTCCGATGCTGATATTTTGAGGATTGGCGGTGTTAAAATTAGGGTTAAGTTGCTGTAAACCAGGCCGCTGAATACGTCTATTGTAAGCTAATTTTAGTGTATTATTTCCTAGTTTTTTAGAAATATTTATGCTAGGCACTAGGTTACTATACGACGGAATAACGATGGCCTTGGTTTGGTCTCGGGCATCAATCGAGGTATATTCGTAACGAGACCCTAGTTTGAAGGTATATTTATTTTTAGTAGAAAAGGTATAAGACAAATACCCCGCCCCAATGTTTTGGCTATAATCCAAAAGCCCCGATGGATTACGGACATCAGTAGCAAACTCGCCCGTTGCTCCTGCAACTTGGTATTTAAAATTACTATTTACTTGTCTTAGAATAGTTTTTGCCCCAAACTCCAACATCTGATTTGTAGAGATAGGGGTCTGATAATCAGTCTGAAACGTTATTTCTTGGTTAGTATTTCCATTGATATTTTTTTGACGACTTGCCAACACCAAACCACTAGCGGTATTATTGAGGAGGTCGGCGTCGAAATCGTTCACTAATTTATTGATGCTATATTGTGAAGAAACCGACCACTCTTGCGAAGGCTTGAAGGTACGGAGATAATCAACGTTGATGTCCACCGAATTAGAATTATCGGTAGTACTTACGTCTCGGTAATTGGTAAAAGTGGGTATTTTGTTTGAAAATTGATTGATAATAAAATCCTGCGTACGCACCATTCCCCTAGAACCAAACCGAATCCCGCCCGAAAGCGATTGGTTTTTGCCAAGGTCATAATCAAGGCCGAGGTTATAAAAACCCATCAGTCCACGGTCGTTGGCCTCAACGCTTTGTTTGGTTTGAAACTCCGTTGTTCCACGGGTCGTGATTTGGTCCAGGGTACTGGCCGATGGATTATAAAACACCCTCCCGTGGCCGCCCAACGACATTCCAAACTTTCCTTTTCTGAAATTACTACTCAAACCCATGTTAGAACCCCTCAAACCAACGCCCGTATCAAGGTTGAGCGTAAGGCCCTTGAGGGTACTTTTTTTGGTGATGATATTGATAATTCCACCTGAGCCTTCTGCATCGTATTTGGCTGATGGCGAGGTAATTACCTCAACGCTCTTAATCAAATCGGCGGGTATCATTTTGAGAGCGTCGGCAATGCTACTGGCCACAATGGTCGAGGGCTTGTTGTTTATCAACACCCGAAGATTGGACGACCCCCGTAGCGTAACGTTTCCGTCCAAATCTACGGTAAGCATGGGTACTTTTTTGAGTACATCGGTGGCATCTCCGCCCCTAGCGGCAATGTCTCGTTCGGCGTTATAAACCAATCTATCTACTTTTTCTTCAAAAATAGACTTTTGGCCACTCACCGTTACTTCGTCCAATAGCCTAGTGGCGGGGTTTAGTTTAATAACGCCCAAATCTAGGTCTTGACTTTTGTCGAGGTGGAGGTTATCAATGGTTTTGTCTTGATAGCCCAAAAACGAAATCTTGAGTTTATAGTCGCCAGCGGCCAATTTATTAAACGAAAATTTTCCTTTTTCATCGGCCATAGTGCCATCGATGGGTTTGTTGGTGGCTTTGCTGTATAAGGCCACACTCACGTACTCAACGGCCTTGGTTATGGCCGAATCTACCACGTATCCAAAAACTTTTGAATTTCCTTTGGGTGCAGTGGGCGTTGTAAAATCTGCTTGGCCTTGTTTGTTTTGGCTGCTTGGTTTTTGGCGTTCGCCGCCGCCATCTCTTCCAAAACCACCGCCACCTGGAGGGCCAAACTGGGCAAAGGTTGGTAGCGTAGAAAGTGAAAGAAGTAGCACAAAAAGAATGTGTTTTTTCATGGTTTTTGTAAATTTATTGTTGATTTTTTACAGAGATTACACTGATAATTAACTGCAACAAAGGTATTTACCAAAATCCAAAACTATTTTCTTATGATACCACGAGGGGATATTACTCTACCAATTAGGGTTATTTTGCGGAAGAATGCTTCGATTATATTGATTTTAATGGTCAAAAGCGATTGGCGGTTTTGTTTGATGCTTGCTTGAAATTTTATTTTTTCAAAGAGATTCTTAATTCTTGAATTTTTTCTGTACTTATTTCGGTCGATTTTGCAATTAGGTCATTATCAAGGCCGTTTAAAACTAAGTTTTTGGCTATTTCCATACTTCTCTCGTCTTTTGCTTTAAACTCGGCCTCTGTTTGCAAAGAGTACAGTTCGCTTGCCTTTAAGTGAAGAGAATCTAAGTAACGATTGTAACTATATTCATCATCTTCTGGAAGTCGCATAATATCTAAAACTTCTCCTGCTTCTTTAAGTCCTTTTGCCTTAAAATTATCTTTTACTTCGCTGTTTTTCAAAAAATATACCCATTCGTCTAAGGTGTCATTGGCAATATCATTAAACTGATTGACTTTTAAGAGATAGTATTCGGGAAATACCTGATAAACTTCGTCTTTAGCAAAAGCATTTTTTTGCTTTATTGATAATCCCAAAATATCATTTTGATGTAAACCCCTAAAGTCTGTTCGTCCTTTATAGATGTAGTCATCTCCCTGTCCCAAATCAAAATAAACAATATTCACAGAAATAACCTTTTTTATATCAAGATACCTTTGGCCCAGTTTTAAGTTTTCGGCTATACTTTTTGAAACACCAAAAGCCATTCTATGAAAATAATCTATCTCATAAGCATTCTGAATTTCTATGATAACTAATTCATTTTTAGCATTTTGAATTAAAATATCAACCCTATTAAACTTGTCTCCCTTCGTTTCTTGATTACTTTCGCTTTCAAGTATCTGCTCTATTGTTATGGTTTCAAACAGGAGTTCGCTTAAAAAGCCTTCCAACACCACGAAGTTTGACTTATTTCTTAAAAGTCTTTTAATCGCCCAATCAAATCTTATTAGTTTTTTATTCATTTTCTTAAAATTTAAGCCCGTAAACTTACTAATTTTTTGATTGATTGGCTAGATTTTAAAAATACAAGATGGGAGTTATTCACTTCAACCAAGGCCATTTACAAAAAAACCTTGCTCAAAGTTGGAATATTTTCTCCATCAGAAGCCACTTTTCGCCTGCTTTGGCCGTGGGCAATGCTTGTTGATATTGCCACATCAACTGTTCCCATTCTTGCACTTTTGCGTTTTGGGTATCGGCAAGGTTTTTTTGTTCAAAACTAAAGCCTTCGGTGGTTTCCATCAGCATAAAAAGGCGATTTTCTATTCTATAAATTTCCATATTTATAATACCCGAAGCCTTGATACTGGCCATTATTTCTGGCCAAATGGCCTTGTGATAGGCTTCGTATTGGGCAATGAGCTGAGCATTGGGCTTGAGGTCTAGGGCAAGGGCGTATTTAGGCATAGTTTTAGTTTTTGGGATTGTACTGACCGCAATATCAAACATCTTCTTTTATGAACCTGATAAAGAAATTTGGGTTCGTCAAATTTATCAACAATTTCGGCCTTGTCATTTGCTTGCAAGCGATTTTTTTACAAACTTCCCTCAAAGTTTACAAAAAACCTTAACATGAACTTGAACTTAACCAACAAAGTAATCATAGTAACGGGCGGTGCAAAGGGCATTGGAGCGGGGATAGCCAGTGTTTTGGCAGCCGAAGGGGCAATTGTAGTTATCATAGGCCGTAGCCAAAGCGATAACTTAGGCATGGTAGAAACAATAGAAAAAACAGGAGGCAAAGCCCACGCCATTGAGGCAGAACTAAGCCAACCCACCGCCTGCCAAAATGCCGTAGCACAGGCTTTGGCCTTGTATGGGCGTATAGACGGGCTGGTAAACAACGCAGGGGCGAACGACGGCGTAGGGCTAGAAGATGGCAATTACGAAGATTTTATGGCATCGCTTCATAAAAATTTGGTGCATTATTACTTGATGGCTCAATATGCCCTGCCCGCCCTCAAAGTATCGAAGGGGAGTATTTTGAACATTGGCTCCAAAACCGCTGAAACGGGTCAAGGCGGAACGTCGGCCTATGCCGCTGCCAACGGTGGCCGCAATGCCCTAACCCGTGAATGGGCCGTAGAATTATTAAAATATGGCATTAGGGTAAATGCCCTCATTGTAGCCGAAAGTTGGACGCCCCTCTACGAAAAATGGCTCAACACGCTGCCCAATCCTACCGAAAAACTGGCCGCTATCGTAAAAAATATTCCCCTCCAAAACCGTATGACTACCCCCCAAGAAATAGCCAACATGGTGGCTTTTTTGTTGAGCGAGGTGTCGAGCCATACCACAGGCCAGTTGATTCATGTGGACGGTGGCTATGTGCATTTGGATAGGGCCTTGGCCAATGCCGAATGAGATTTGACAACTTTCTAAAAGTTGTCAAATCTATAGTCAAATCCATAGTCTAATCTTTCAAAATTATCCCTAAACAAACTTTTATTATGAAAAAAAACCTACTACTTTTTGCTTTTCTTGGCTTTTCGGCCACTGTTCAAGCCCAGTCCAAAGCCAGTCCTGCGGCAGCTCCTATGCCAACCAAAGAAGAGAAATCTTCAGCAATAAACATCGTTTTTAATCCTGACGAAAAGGTTATTACCGAACACACCACCACCATCAAGGGGCAGAAAGTGCCTTTTGTGGCCACCACTGGCACTATGCCCGTTTGGGACGAAGATGGCAAAGCCATTGCTGGTTTGTTTTACACGTATTACGAGCGGTCCGACGTAAAAGACCGTGCCGCTCGCCCCTTGGTAATTTCGTTTAACGGAGGGCCGGGTTCGGCTTCGGTTTGGATGCACATTGCCTACACAGGGCCACATTTGCTTACTATTGACGACGAAGGCTATCCCGTTCAGCCTTATGGCATCAAAGAAAACCCCTATTCTATTCTCGATGTGGCCGATATTGTTTTTGTGAATCCTGTCAATACGGGCTATTCTCGGGCTACTATCAAAGAAGGTCTAGCAGCTAAATTTTTTGGCGTAAATGCCGATATAAAATACTTGGCCGAATGGATTGGTACGTTTGTTACCCGCACCAACCGCTGGGCATCGCCCAAGTATCTGATTGGCGAAAGTTATGGTACAACCCGTGTGTCGGGGCTTGCCTTGGCTTTACAAAACAACCAATGGATGTATCTCAATGGTGTTATCTTGGTTTCGCCAACGGAGTTAGGCATTGAGCGGGGCGTGGTATCGGACGCCGCTTTGAGTTTGCCTTATTTTGCGGCAACGGCATGGTTTCATAAAATGCTCCCACCCGACTTACAGCAAAAAGACTTGACTGACGTACTGCCCGAAATCGAGAATTTTACCATCAACGAACTCCTCCCAGCCATTAGCAAAGGTGGGTTTTTGGAAGATTCAAAACGAAAAGAAATAGCAGCAAAAATGGCTCGGTATTCGGGGCTTTCCGAAAAAATAATTTTACAGAATAATTTACAAGTACCAACCGATTTTTTTTGGAAAGAATTGTTGCGAGATAAGGGCTACACCGTTGGCCGATTAGACTCTCGTTATCGAGGCATAGACCGCCAAGATGCAGGTACAAGACCCGATTTTAATTCGGAACTAACGTCTTGGTTACATTCGTTTACGCCAGCCATTAATATTTACCTCCGCAACGACCTCAATTACAAAACCGACCTCAAATATAATATGTTTGGCCCTGTGAGTCCATGGGATAGAACCAATGACAAAACAGGCGAAAACCTACGGCAAGCCATGGCTCAAAATCCGTACTTGCACGTAATGGTGCAGTCGGGGTACTATGACGGGGCTTGCGACTATTTCAATGCCAAATATAACCTCTGGCAAATGGACCCAAGCGGGAAATTGAAAGATAGAATGTCGTGGAAGGGCTACCGAAGTGGCCACATGATGTACCTAAGAAAAGAAGATTTACAAACTGGCAACGAAGACATCAGGCAGTTTATCAAGCTATCGTTACCAAAACCAGGGCAACCCGCCAAGTATTGATATGCCATTTTTTAAACTCCCTTCGTCCTGTTTTATTACAAGGTTGTGCTTCTTAATTGATTTATAAGCTAGGGTAATACTGAATTTATTATATCTCAAAAGCGGGGCTTATCTAAGTACAAAATAAGAATCGAGACGAGTTAGGGTAACGCAAAGTCTTCTGTAAAGAAGGTCATTGCGTTACCCTTTTTGGTTACAAGTTATATTTCATTTGAGTGTATTTATAAAATTAGTTTAAGACATTTTTTATCGAATTATCTTAAAAAAATAGGCAGGTAGCTAACGGTAAATTACCTAAAATTGCCACTTACCTCCCTTTGCCATATAATATTTGCCCTGTGCGGTTGCCGTTGTGTTTGGCGTTTTCTATGACAGGCACGCCATTAACCAACACAAAACTAAAACCAATAGCGTAGGCATGGGGCTGGGCATAAGTGGCTTGGTCGGCGATGGTGTTTTCATCGAAAATAACAATATCAGCAGCATAATCGGTTTTGAGCAAACCTCGATTTTCCAAGCCAAAACGTTGGGCAGGTAGTGAGGTCATTCTCCGAATGGCGTCTTCCCAAGTCAATATCTTTCGTTCTCGTACATACCTACCCAACACTCGGGCGTTTGAACCATAGCCCCTTGGGTGTGGTACGTTTTCGCCAAATTTAATTATGCCCGCATCGGAAGCAATAATGGTGTTGGGGTATCTCAAGATATTTTCTACATCGGCTTCGTACATTCGGTGATAAATCATCTGGGCGCCGCCTTTAGCCACCATATCCATAATGAGGTCGGCCTCGGTTTTGATGTTATTTTTTCGGCCAAGCATTTTGTTAATTTCCGTAATGCTCTTGCCATTAAAAGTCGTATCGGCCTTGTATCTTGCCACCACGGCATAATCATAACTATTGCGTTTGTCTTCTTTCACAGATTTTATCATTTCATCTCTTATTTTTTGGCGAATGGCGGGGTCTGTGAGTCTCGTTTTGATAACAGAATCTCCATCGGCCAATGCCCACGACGGTAGCCTTGTGCCTAGGTTGGTGCTACTGGCCGTGTACGGATATTGGTCTATGGTTACGTCTATGCCTTCGGTTCGGGCGGCCTCTACCATGCCAATCGTGAGGTTGCTTTGGCCCCAGAGTGGTTTGCCAGAGATTTTAAAATGAGAAATTTCGACAGGGATTTTTGCTTCTCGGCCAATATTAATGGCCTCGGCAATGGCTTCTTTTACCTTGTCTTCTTCGTTTCTGATGTGTGAGGCATAAATACCACCGTACTTGGCAGCTACCTTGGCCAAACCCACTACTTCGGGCGTTTTTGAGTACGTACCAGGAATATAAATAAGCCCCGTGGCCAGCCCCATTGCCCCTTCTTTCATTGCCTTTTCCACTACGGCCTCCATTTCGGTTTGTTCTTTGGCGGTGGGGTCTCTAAATACGTTTTTCATTACTTTGCTTCGCACGGCATTATGGCCAATCAATGAGCCTACATTTACCGAAATTTTGGTTTTTTGTAAATCTTCAAAAAAATAAGCAATACCCGTATATCCACTACCACAATTGCCTGTTATGATGCTAGTTACACCATCGTACAAAAAATTTTCGGCAGTTGGTTGGCGTTCTATCCCACCCTCTATGTGTGTATGCACGTCTATAAACCCAGGGGCTACAAACTGGTTTTGGGCATCAATCACAGCTTTTGCCGTACTTGGGTCTATATTGCCAATCTTACTGATTTTACCATCTTTTACGGCCAAACTGGCTTTGTACCAAGGGTTACCCGAACCGTCTATGATGCGGCCATTAACAATTACCAAATCATATAATTGGGCATGGCTTTGGCCAAAAATTGAAACAAATAAAAAAAGAAAAAGGGTAGATTTCATAAGTTATAAAGTTTGGGAAGTACCTTTTTGAATTGAGTTTTGATTTTTTTCCGTGTTTGATGGCTCACCAAACACCTTTGCGAAAGCAATACGCTTAAACGAATTTCTGTATTTGTGCTACATTTTATAAAATCGTCTATTACACTGACCTCCTCCGCTAAGGCCTGTGAGCCACAGACCTTGGAGGAAAAATAGATTTCTTCCCGTGTTTGGTGGCTCACCAAACACCTTTGCGAGAGCAATACGCTTAAACGAATTTTTGTATTTGTGCTATATTTTATAAAATCGGCCATTACACTGACCTCCTCCGCTAAGGTCTGTGAGCCACAGACCTTGGGGTAAGTTCTGCCCGTGTTTGGTGGCTCATCAAACACCTTTGCGAAAGCAATACGCTTAAACGGATTTCTGTATTTGTGCTACATTGTATAAAATCGTCTATTACACTGACCTCCTCCGCTAAGGTCTGTGAGCCACAGACCTTGGGGTAAAAACAGATTTTTTGACGAGGGTTTTGTCGTAGTTAAACAGCTATTGGCTTGAAATACAAGAGATTACAAATTTCAAAATACCGATTATTTTCTTCTAAGTACTCATCAAATCTTTGTGTTCTTTGTGATTTATGCTGTATTTGTAGCTACTCGAAAATCCCTAGCCACAGTTTCTATCAATTTTGTATGGCCACAATTTAATTCTATCAACGCCGAAGCGGGCAAATGTTGGCTAAGGGGAAAAACAGATTTTTTGACGAGGATTTTGTCGTAGTTACCAACAAATAAGACTACCGAAATACGGTATTTGTTGATTAGCCCCAGCAAAGATTTGATATTAACTCTCAAATCTCTAAAATTGACCCACGTGTTATATACTTGGTTTTGTTGTTGGGTGGTTTGGAGCATGGCTTGAGCAAAACGAAGATTAACTTCGGGTTGGAGTTTGAGCCAAACCAGCAACCTGGCAAAAGAGAAAAGCCAGTCTTTTTTGAAAATTATCGTTTTGAAAATAAATCGAGTAAAAGTAAATTTTGTAGCAAAAGCATAAAGTGGGTGAACAGAGATACCGTCGGGAGCAAACAAATAAACGGTGTCGATGTTTGAGGCAAAGGCTTCGAGAGCCACCAAGGCAAACTTGCCCCCCATGCTAAAACCCGCAACCGAAAACCGCAGAATCTGATTTTTATCTAAAAAATCTTGTAAAATATCCTGTACTATTTTTTTGCTAACTAGCTCATTTTCAGAAAAATGATTGAGGCTCTTTCCATGAAATGGTAAATCGAAGGCATAAATGGTGTAGTGTTGGCCCCAAGATTTGCCCAAAACTTCATAGCACGAAAGCCCACTTTGGCCGATACCATGAAAAGCCAACAAGGCTTTTGGCCCATGGCCTAGGGTTTGATAATAAAGTGAAGGCATTGACTGAGATTTTTCTGATAAAATTTGGTTCAACTTCTACCGATATTTCAATCAACCAAGGCTTGATAAACCAATTGTTTAAATTGTGCTGGATGTACGAATGAATGCAGATTATTATTAAGCGGCCATTCTGACTAATTGTGTTACCTCATCCCATTGATTACTGAGATTTTTAGTTCTAAGATTTAGGACTTGCTGTCCACCTTT
>JAYWHL010000158.1:0-3975 GCA_043777715.1 Cytophagaceae bacterium
ACCCAAATATTGATGAACTCCACGTCTGGCCGATTCCCCAACGGCATGGGTAACGATAGCGGCGAATTGGGTCATAACCTCATGGATCATCATTACAGAACAGGGGCTATGGCGTCGTTTGAGGGTATGGAAGACCAATATTACAAAGGAAGCCGCCCCAACGGAATTTTTATTCCAAGGTTTAGAAACTTAGACGAAAATTCAAAAAACAAAGATTTTATCAGAGGCTACGACTACCAAGGCTCTGGTGGCCGAGGCAATTGGGGTGTTGGCGTAAACAACGAAGGCGTTGGGGCAGATTTTAAAGAAAGTTTGTCAAAACCTAGTGGCTGGGGGCTATTTTTGATGGGTTTTGGCGAGGTATTGCCCTATCACGACAATAAAGTGAGTTTAGACAAAACCAAGGTGGACAAATGGGGGATTCCGCAATTGGTTTTTGATGCAGGACTGAAAGCCAACGAAATGAAAATGCGAGAATATATGCGAAGCGATGCCGCCGAAATGCTAGAAAATGCAGGATTTAAAAATATTAAAACCTTTGACAACGCAGGAGGGTTGGGCGTAGGCGTACACGAAATGGGAACGGCCAGAATGGGCAAAGACCCTAAAACGTCGGTACTCAACGCCAACAATCAGATTCATGCAGTGCCTAATGTTTTTATAACCGACGGTGCAGCCATGGCCTCGGCCTCGTGCGTAAATCCATCAATAACCTACATGGCACTCACGGCACGGGCAGTAAATTTTGCCGTAGAAGCATTAAATAAACGTGATTTGTAAACCCCTCTCCTATTTACCCAACATGAACTCAAGCAATTATACAAACAGCGAATATTCTCGCCGAGACCTACTCAAAACACTAGGCTATGTGGTGTCGGCCACGGTGTTGTCGGATATTTTTGTGGCTTGCCAAGCAGATGTCAAATTGTCTTGGAAGCCCGTCTTTCTGTCTAATAATCAGGCCAATACCATTGCCGAACTATCAGAAACGATTCTCCCCAAAACCAAAACCCCAGGAGCAAAAGATATTGGCGTGCCTCAATTTATAGATAAAATGCTCAAAGTTACTTTATCAGAAAAAGAACAAAATGATTTTTTAATAGATTTATCAGCTTTTGAAAAAGCCTTTGAAACCGAATACAAAACACCTTTTGTAACCGCAACAAAAGCTCAAAAAGAAGCCTTTTGCCTCAAAGCCGACCAACAAGCTGGCAAGTTGGGAGGAACTATCTGGGGAATTGGCCTAGATAAAAACCCTGCACCCCTTGCATTTTTTAGGCGAGTCAAAAGCCTGACTTTGTTTGGCTATTTTACGTCCGAACAAATATGCAAAACCGTTCTAACCTACGCCCCAGTACCTGGCCCATATATAGGCTGTGTGCCTCTGAACGAAGTGGTTAATAGTTGGAGTGAATAAAAAAAACCTCCCCAAATTTGTTTTTGGGGAGGTTTTTTTGTTGAAGCTGTTTCAACTTTCTTAGATTCAAGCCAAAATATTATTCAGTTCATTATTTCTTAGTTTTCACATATTGCTCCAACCATTCGTGTTGCTCCCATAATAAATGCAAGATATTTTCTTTGGCGGTATAGCCATGGCTTTCAAAAGGCAACTGCACAAATCGTACCGTACCGCCATGCCCTTTGATGGCATTATAGAGCCTTTCGCTCTGAATCGGGAAAGTACCAGGATTGTTATCAGCCTCGCCGTGAATCATCAATAGAGGCGTTTTTATCTGATTGGCATAACTAAAAGGACTCATTTTAAAGTACAAGTCTGGGGCTTGCCAATAGGTACGTTCTTCGTTCTGAAACCCGAAGGGCGTCAGTGTTCTGTTATACGCACCACTTCGGGCTATTCCCGCCTTGAACAGTCCACAATGGGCTAGTAAATTAGTGGTCATAAATGCCCCGTAACTATGCCCACCCACAGCCACTCGGCTACTATCGCCAATGCCCATACCAGCTATTTTATTAATGGCGGCCTCGGCATTCCAAACCAACTGTTCAATAAAATTATCGTTGGGTTGTTTGTCGCCCTCGCCCACAATCGGGAACTCCGTGTTGTCCATCACGGCATACCCTTGAATAGCCCAAAACACTGGCGAACCCCACCCCACCCGCACAAAAGTATATTTACTGCCCCTAATCTGTGCGGCATCGTTACTGCTCTTAAATTCTCTTGGATAGGCCCACATAATAACAGGCAATAGCCCATCTTTTTCTTTACTGTAACCTTTGGGTAAATACAAATCTGCGGCCAAATCAACGCCATCTTTGCGTTTATAACTTATTTTTTCTTTCGTAATTCCCCTCAATTCTGGTTGCGGGTCTGTAAAATCTGTAAGTTGTTTGGGCGTGCCACCAGCCTGATGTTTATAATAATTAGGCGTTTGGTTTTGGCTTTGTTTACTGGTTACAAAACTTAAATTGTCAAAATCCAAAACATTCGTAACTACTTCATAATTAGGCTCTTCGCACCTCCACAATGTTTTAGTTTCTTTGGTATCAAGATTAAATGAGTTCAAAAATGGTAGGTCTCCCTTGGGCGACGACCCTGCCCCCCGCATCAAAATTGTACGATTGGCCAATACTTTAATACTGCTTTCTCCAAATTTATTACTAGCCATCACAGGATTTCCAGGGTCGTTGTAGGCATCGTCTGTGCTGCGGTCTATGAGCGACAATAATTCTTTTTTGGATAGGTCTAGTTTGCTCAATTTTTGTTGGTGTTTCACCCTCGAATACTCATAAATCAAAAACTCGTTTTCGGTCAATGGCGATATTCCCCCAATTCGTAAAGGCATTTTAGTTAGTTCGGTGGCCGTAGCACCAAACGGAGCTGCGAGCATCATGGCGGCATCATGAAACGCTACTTTTGTTTTGATTAATCCACCGTCCAAAGGCTCTATCCAAGCCAAGGTATTTGGCAAAGTACTAAGCCAAGTATGACCTCTTGGAGCGTTCAAAACGTTGTCATAGCCCGTAGGAGCCAATTCTCGACTTGGTATCTTGGCAATAGTTTTTAGTTCTTTACCCAAAGCATCGGTTACGATAATAGTCGAGTTAAAGCCATTGTAAGTAACCAAATAGCTAAAAGGTTTGTCTATTCGCTCCACCATCAGGTATTTTTTGTCTGGCGACTGTGCCACGTCTGCATAAATTTGTGGCGTTCCAATCTTTTTTTCAATACCATTGGTGTTTTGTATTAATTGCGTAGTGGTATAAAACTCAAAAAGTTGTTCGTCAAAAGGCGATTTTATCAAGTCTTGATACGTTACACTAGCCGCTACTTTCCCTAAATTTTGTTGCACCACTGGCCCTTTGGGTGCCAAAGGTTTTTGAGGTGCATTTTGAGCCGATTGTAACGTGGCATAATACATAATGCTTGCACTATTAGCCCAAAATATATTATTAATTACCATATTCAAACCTGATTTATTAACCTTGGTAGCCTTTTTGGTTTTCAAATCTATCACATATAAATCTATCCCATTGGCATTGGTTTGGGTAAACGCTATTTTGGCATCATCGGGACTCCATTCAAAATTCCCTGCTTTTAAGTCAAGCGGTAAACCTGCAATATTAAAATCTTGACCCGTTTTAATATCCTTGATTTTTAGGCCAATGGTATAAGTAGCACGACTGGGCGAAAAATTATTGGGATTTATCCGTAGCCCCGCAATTCTAAGTTCAGGCTGGGCCAGTTCCTCAATGGTGGGCATGGCACTTCGCTCGGTAATGAGCATCCAGTCGCCTTTTTCGTTGATACTAACCCCAGGCGAGGGCTTGGCCAAAGCCAGATTCATAATGGCCGCAGGGGGCGTTTTGTAAGTGATGGCATCTTGTGCCAAAGCATTAAAACTCATGGTAATACATAGCGTAAATAAGAGTGTTTTCATATTTTTTTTAGGGGTTGGTTTAGTTTTGAATGTATTAGATTTTTAATTTTGGTTTAATGCTCAAATATGCAGTAAA
>JAYWHL010000159.1:0-3970 GCA_043777715.1 Cytophagaceae bacterium
GAGCCAAAGGTTGGTAATAAACCAGCATCTATCGTTGGATTATCTTTGTCTGTACCTGTTCCTGCGGCATTAATTGTAATTTTTGGTGTAAAGCCCGAGTTAGGGTCTGGGTCGCTATCTAGCCTATCTTCGTTACCTACGTCCTTGGCTGTCAGTTTATTACAATCGGCAGGGAAAGAGGTAGAGATAAACTTCACAAAATATTCGCCCGATGGCAAGCTATCAAACAAGTATTTACCGTTAAGGTCGGTTGTTGTGGTTTTTATAGGCGACAACTGTGGATTACCACTGGCATCAGCCTTGTAGAGTTCCACTTTCACACCTTTAATACCTGGTTCTGTGCTAATGGCATCTTGTTTGCCGTCTCCGTTGGTATCTTTCCAAACATAGTCTCCAATCGAGCCAAATTCTTGCACAACCCCAGCATCTATCGTGAGGTTATCTTTGGCAATTCCTGTGCCACCTGCATCTATGGTTACATTTTGTGATAGTCCCGTAGCTGCATCAACATCGCTATCTTTCAAATCATCAGTTGGCGTTGCATCTTTGGTTGTAAATTTTTGGCAATCGGCTGGTAGGCTACTGGTTATGAACTTCACTTTGTATGTTCCCGAGGCCAAGCTATCAAACAAATACTTGCCTGCTATGTCCGTAGTAGCGGTTTGTATGGCCGCACCCACCAAAGCTCCTGTGGCATTCGTCTTGTATAATTCTACTTTTACGTTTTTCAAAGCTGGTTCTGTACCGTCTTGCTTGCCGTTGCGGTTCTCGTCTTTCCAAACATAATCCCCAATCGAGCCATATTCTTGAATTACCCCAGCATCTATCGTGAGGTTATCTTTGGCAGTTCCTGTACCGCTTGCATCAATCGGTATGGTTGGAGAGAACCCTCCCGCATCAACATCGCTATCTTTCAAATCATCGGTTGGCGTAGCATCTTTGGTTGTAAACTTCTGACAATCAACAGGAAGCGTACTTGTGATGAATTTCACTTTGTAATTTCCTGATACCAAACTATCAAACAAGTATTTACCTAAACCATCGGTGGTGGTGGTTTGAATGGCCGCACCTATCAATACGCCCGTAGCATCAGTTTTGTATAGTTCTACTTTTACATTTTTCAAAGCTGGCTCTGTGCCATCTTGCTTGCCGTTGCGGTTTTCATCTTTCCAAACATAATCCCCAATCGAGCCATATTCTTGAATTACTCCAGCATCTATCGTAAGATTGTCTTTGGCGATACCCGTACCACTGGCATTGATATTTACCATCGGTGAGAAGCCCGTTGCATCAACATCACTATCTTTCAAGTCGTCGGCTGGCGTGGCATCTTTGGTGGTAAATTTCTGACAATCCGTTGGTAAAGTACTGGTTATGAACTTCACTTTATAATTCCCTGATAGCAAGCTATCAAATAAATACTTACCCAAAACATCGGTAAATGATGTTTGTAGGGCTGTACCCAGTGGCGTGCCGTTGGCATCTGTTTGGTACAATTCTACTTTTACGTTTTTCAAGGCTGGCTCTGTGCCGTCTTGTTTGCCGTTGCGATTTTCATCTTTCCAAACATAATCCCCAATCGAGCCATATTCTTGAATTACCCCAGCATCTATCGTTAGGTTATCTTTGGCTATGCCCGTTCCTCCAGCATTGATGGTTACGTTTTGAGAAAGCCCCGTGGCTGCATCAACATCACTATCTTTCAAATCATCGATTGGTGTGGCATCTTTGGTTGTGAATTTTTGGCAATCTACTGGGAGCGTACTCGTGATAAATTTCACTTTGTATGTTCCTGATGCCAAGCTATCAAACAAATACTTACCTGCTATGTTGGTGGTAGTGGTTTGGATAGCCACACCCACCAAAGCCCCTGTGGCATCAGTTTTGTATAGTTCTACTTTTACATCTTTCAAAGCTGGTTCTGTACCATCTTGCTTGCCGTTACGGTTTTCGTCTTTCCAAACATAATCCCCAATCGAGCCATATTCAGGTTTTAAGCCCAAGTCGATATTAGGATTATTACGGCCTTTGTCGCTTGGCAATAAATTACCATCTATCGGAATTACTCTCGTCAAAAGTCCAACAACATTTGGATCTACGTCAGAGTCTTTGTCATCTGGAGTGATGGTAAATAATGGTGTAACCGAACAGTCGCTAGGAATGGTATTTTTTGCAAAACCAACTTTATAATTTCCTGTTTTAAGGCTATCGAATTTGTACCAACCCGCTGCTCCTCCTACTGGATTGGCTTGGGTAAACATAGAGTCGGTCTTTGCATAAACGCCTGGGGTAGTTTCTGAATATAAATAAACCTTCACGGCATTCACGCCCGTTTCGCCTATATCTTGCAAACCATTGGCATTTTTATCTTTCCAAACAAAATCCCCAATCGAACCACAGCCCTCTACACAAATTGGGCAACAACTCCCCGCCCCACAACCTTGGCTTGGGCCTGCTACGGTGGTGGTGTATTGGAAGGTATAGTTCCCTCCTTGCGATACGGTTAATGACGGACTTTGCCCCGCCGAAGCTAGAGATACTCCGTTTTTAAACCATTGTATTACCGAACCCGTTGGCACTGCGGCCGTGAGTGTGGCTACTTGATTATTATATAATTTGATAGGCACTGTAAAACAAACCTGTGCCAAACTATCCGATTTGGTAGGGTCTGTACCTATAATAATGTTCTTATCTTTTTCAGTTTCTTTAGAAATCCAAGCATCGCATTGTGGCACACCGCCTTTGTAAGTGGCTGATAACAAGGCCGTAACCGTAAGGCTTGCCGTGGTTGTTGGTGTTATCGCCCCTGGCAATGTCCACTTACTGCCTGTAACTGTTCCCAAACTTGGCGTGGCCGTAACAGACGTAAATGTTCCCGAACCTAGGAGGTCGGTCATCGAAATTTCAACGCCCGTGGCATTGCCATCGCCTTTGTTGGTTAAAGTTATTACAAACGTAATTTTATCGCCAGGCTTGGCCGTTGGTACGCTATTACCGTTTACTACTTTCGTGCTTGGTGTACTTACGGTTTTGGTTAATTCTAAATCGGGCTGTGTAGATACCGCAACCGTAGTACTCAAACTAGTGGTTGCACTTGCCGTACAAACACCTGTTCCGTTACTGTTTTGAACTGATACAGAATATATAAAACTTCCTGCTGTGGCAGGTGCGGTTGTACTTGGATTTTGAGTAGTGGCCGTGAAACCACTAGGTCCAGACCATGAATAAGTCGTCGTTCCTGCAAGCAAGCCCGTTCCTGCACTGCTTAGGTTTATTGCCCCGCCAGTAATCACTGTACTTGGGCTAACACTTGCCGTTAAGTTTGTGATTGGCGTACAAGGTGTTAAGGCAACGGTAGTACTCAAACTTGTCGTTGCACTTGCCGTACAAACGCCTGTTCCGTTACTGTTTTGAACTGATACAGAATACACAAAACTTCCTGCTGTGGCAGGTGCGGTTGTACTTGGATTTTGAGTAGTAGCTGTAAATCCGTTTGGTCCAGACCATGAATAAGTCGTTGTTCCTGCAAGCAAGCCCGTTCCTGCACTGCTTAGGTTTATTGCCCCGCCCGTAATCACTGTACTTGGGCTAACACTTGCTGTTAGGTTTGTGATTGGCGTACAAGGTGTTAAGGCAACCGTAGTACTCAAACTAGTGGTGGCACTTGCCGTACAAACGCCTGTTCCGTTGGCATTGGTTACACTAACAGAATATATAAAACTTCCTGCTGTGGCTGGTGCGGTGGTGCTTGGGTTTTGAGTGGTGGCCGTGAAACCACTAGGTCCAGACCATGAATAAGTCGTTGTTCCTGCAAGCAAGCCCGTTCCTGCACAGCTTAGGTTTATTGCCCCGCCTGTAATCACTGTGCTTGGACTAACACTTGCCGTTAGGTTTGTGATAGGCGTACAAGCTACTGCTACCGTTACACTCAAAGTACTTGTGGCTGTGGCCGTACAAGTTCCTCCATTAG
>JAYWHL010000160.1:0-3964 GCA_043777715.1 Cytophagaceae bacterium
CACGCTTCAAAAGCGTGGTACGCCTATTTTGTAAGTCAATAACTACCACACGGGGTTTACAAAACTCCAACCATTTAATTGAGATGAACCCTGTGGGAATATTTCGAAGTGCGGGTAACTATTTTCTAGCAAGTTGTTTCTGAACAGATTTGACGAAATTTACTGCAACACCTGCGATGCGTGCAATCTTGTCGATGGTAAAGTCGCTTTCTGTCAATAGATTAGCAACAAATTTTAGTTGCTCTTTTTCTCGTCCAACCAAAAAAGCTACATCTTTTTCTTCGTCAATGTATCTTGCGATGCTGTCCATAACTATGTTTTTTAATTTTTGTTCTAATTTACGCAGTTGTGCTAGGATACGCAACTGTTTGAAATACCTTTTCAACGCTAAATCGCCCTCGGTAGTTTCTTCAAGTCGTGAAACAATGTGCTTTAGGGCATTTTCGGGTGTTTCTTTATCAAAATTCGCTAAAATTGATAAGATTATTTCCTCTGGCTTATTCGATTTGAGAAAGATTTTGTAGTCTATGGAATTGAGTGCCAGTAGATTGTATTTAAAAATCAAGTCAATCGTTTGAAGCGAACTTTCCATTGTCATCTTGCCTTTTCCCAAATATATCACGTATTGTTGAACTGGAATACGATATTTTCTAAAAAGCATCGCTTTATAATCAAGCATACGATGTACCATTTCATCGTCATTTTTAACTTGAAACTCGATTTGAAGTATAAAGATATTGCCTTGAATGTCAGTTACTTTTTTGAGTACGTCAGGTTTTCGTTCTTTGGTATGTTGAATATCATCAGGCAGTTCTTCCGTAGAAATAACTACAATTTTAAGCACATTTTGCATGATACTTGAGATCACCGCCTCGATGTTTTCTTTGAAAATCTTGTCATACTGTGCGGACTGCCGCCCAACGGATTGATGTTTTTTTATTTTCGCTTCCATAAAGTAAAATTACTAAAATTAGGAACAAAAAAGTGCCTTTTTATGGCAATTAGCAATACGCTTGTGTGAGGCGTGCCATGCTTCAAAAGCGTGGCACGCCTATTTTTATGTCAATAACCCCAAACTATGCCCCAATAAATTCCAATATTTCGTCTAGCATGGCCGTAGTTTGTTTGATGCTCCCGACGTTTTCAAAACTAAGAATCAGTTTGTTTTTAATATCTTTTAATTGGCACCTGCGGGAGTTTGCTTTTACAAAATCAATGATATTCCCAAACTTACTCGACTGATAGTAAGCCTCTTTGTCGGCTGATATAAACTGCCCTTTTAGCATATTGTTTTTGAGGCTAAGTTTCTCAAAACCAATGGCTTCAGCCTTTTGGCGAATCTTTACAATATTGATAAGGTCTTTTACTTCTTGGGGCAATTGCCCAAAACGGTCGATGATTTCGGCCCTGAATGCCTCTAATTCTTCTTCGGTTTTGATATTATCCAATTTGTTATAAAGCCCCAATCTTTCAGAAATATTAGACACATAATATTCAGGAATTAACACGGCGAGGTCGGTCTCTATTTGGCAATCAATTTTTAGGATAGAGGCTACTTTGTCTATATCGTCTTCAAAAAGAGCCTTAAACTCGTTTTCTTTGAGTTCTTGTACGGCTTCGTCCAATATTTTGTGGTACATATCAAAGCCAAGGTCGGTAACAAAACCGCTTTGCTCTGCTCCCAAAAGGTTTCCTGCCCCTCTGATGTCTAAATCTCGCATGGCCACCTTAAAACCATCGCCAAGGTCGGAAAACTCTTCCAAGGCTTGTAGCCTTTTTCTTGATTCGGTCGTAAGCATCGATAGCCCAGGGGTTAATAAATAACAAAATGCCTTGCGGTTGGACCGTCCCACTCGGCCACGCATCTGGTGGAGGTCGGACAAGCCAAACAAATGGGCATGGTTTATCAAAATCGTATTGGCGTTGGGAATGTCTAGCCCTGCTTCAATAATGTTGGTCGAAATCAAAATATCGTATTCGCCTTCTACAAACCGCATCATGGCTTTTTCTAATTTATCGCCGTCCATTTGGCCATGAGCCACTCCAATTTTGGCATCTGGCACTAGTCTCAAAATCACATTAGCGATAGATTCTAACTCACTTACCCGATTATGAACGAAAAAAACCTGCCCGCCACGTTGTAACTCGTAGCTTACGGCATCTCTGATTAAAATTTCGTTAAAAACATGGAGTTCGGTTGTTACAGGCTGGCGGTTGGGCGGTGGCGTGGCTATTACCGAAAGGTCTCTGGCACCCATCAACGAAAAATGTAAAGTTCGGGGAATGGGCGTGGCCGTGAGCGTGAGTACATCAACATTAAGCCGCATTTCTTTGAGGCGGTCTTTTACGCCAACCCCAAATTTTTGTTCTTCGTCTATAACCAACAATCCAAGATTTTTGAACGATACGTCTTTGTTTACGATTCTGTGCGTACCAATCAAAATGGCGGTTTCGCCACTGGCTACTCGTTTCAGCGTTTCTTTAATTTGTTGTGTCGATTTAAAGCGGTTGATGTATTCTACTCGTACAGGAAAATTCTCTAGCCTATCTCTAAACGTCCTGTAATGTTGCATGGCCAGTACCGTAGTGGGAACTAGAATGGCCACTTGTTTATTATCGCAACAAGCCTTAAAAGCCGCCCTAATGGCAATTTCTGTTTTCCCAAAGCCCACGTCGCCACATACCAGCCTGTCCATAGGGTGAGGTTTTTCCATGTCGTGTTTTACATCAACAGTGGCTTTGGCTTGGTCGGGGGTGTCTTCATAAATAAAAGACGATTCAAGCTCTACCTGCAAAAAACTATCTCTACTAAAAGCAAACCCTGGGGCCATTTTTCGCTTGGCATACAACAAAATCAGTTCGGTGGCAATGTCTTTTACTTGGCGTTTTACTTTGGCTTTTTTGTTGTCCCAATCGGGCGAGCCTAGTTTGCTCATGCTTGGAATGGCACCGTCTTTGCCCGAATATTTTGTGATTTTATGAAGCGAGTGCATACTCACAAACAAGATGTCGTTGTCTTTATAAATCAACCTAATGGCTTCTTGCATGGTGTCGCCGACTGATACTTTTTCCATACCCGCAAACCGCCCAATGCCATAGTCTATGTGGGTTACGTAGTCGCCAGGTTGCAGGCTTTTAAGTTCTTTGAGGGTTAGGGCTTTGGATTTTGAAAATTTATCTTTGACTTTATATTTATGAAAACGGTCAAAAACCTGATGGTCGGTATAGCAAGCCACCTTAACTAAACCGTCTATAAAACCCTCTCTGAGCGACACATTGAGGGGCCTAAATTTTACATATTGGTCTATTTCATCAAAAATAGTGGCTAGGCGTTCTAGCTGTTTGGCCGAGTCGGAGGCAATAACATTGAGAATATTGTTCGACTGGTTTTCGTGAAGATTATCGGCCAATTTCTTGAAATCTTTGCTAAATGCGGGCTGGGTTTTGGCTGGCCAAACCGAAATGCCCGAGGTGTTGGCCTTAAAGTAAAACCTACGGCCAAATTCTATGGTATCGGTGGCTTTTACTTGGTTCAAAAATCCCCTTCTATTTTCAAAAAGGTCGTCTGGATTGCTGATTATTTTGATACCTCCGCTTGCGGCCAAAATCTCTTTAAAATTAGCTTCAACCTTGTCGTAACATTTTTCGATGGTTTCTAAACAAAGTTCAATGTCTTTGAGCCAAAGTTTGCCATTTGTAGGCAAAAAATGAAAAAACGATTCTCGGCTTTCTTGCACCAATTTGGTCTGTACGTTTGGAATCACGTTTATTTTAGAAAGCGATTCTTTAGAAAGTTGGGTTTCGGGGTCAAAAGTCCTGATGCTTTCTACTTCGTTTCCCCAAAGTTCTATTCTAAAGGGCAACTCATTGGCAAACGAAAAAATATCAACAATACCTCCCCGAATGGCAAAATGCCCTGCCTCGAACACAAAATCGTTTCGTTCAAAATCTTGATTTATCAAAA
>JAYWHL010000161.1:0-11180 GCA_043777715.1 Cytophagaceae bacterium
TTTTTTTATGAAAAATTTAATGTTTTTTTTCGCTTTTTTAATTACCCAAATTGCTTTAGGTCAAGGACTTAGCGTTGATAAAATAATGCAAGACCCCAAAATATGGATTGGAACTTCGCCGAGTAATTTGTTTTGGAGCGAAGATAGCAAAACGCTGTATTTTAGTTGGAATCCCGACAAAAACAAAGGAGATTCTTTGTATAAAATTACGATTGATAACAGGATTCCCACCAAGGTTTTACCTCAAGAACGAAGAGCCTTGCCCTCAAACGCTGGGGTTTATAACAAGGCATTTTCTAAAAAATTATACACCAAAAATGGCGATATTTTCTTGATGGATTGTGGCAGTGGTCAAGTCCGACAATTGACCAACACCAACGAAGCAGAACAAAGCCCAAGGTTTGCCAACGAAGAAAAAAGTATCGTTTTTATTAAAAATACTAACCTGTTTTTAATCACAATTGCCACAGGAGAACTCAGCCAAATTACTAATTTTCAGACAGGAAATAAACGAGCTGAAGCCAAAGCCAACGAACAAGAAAAATGGCTCAAACAAGACCAACTGGCTTTATTTGAGGTATTGAAAGAGCGTGCCGACAAGAAAAAAGAAGCCGAACGAATCCAAAAAATTGATGCTCCAAAACGCCCAAAAGATATTTATACAGACGACAAACAGGTTGATGGACAGGTACTTAGCCCTGATGGGCGATTTGTGAGTTATCGCCTCAATAAGGCGGCAACGGCCAAGGGAACGATTATTCCAAATTATGTAACGGAGTCTGGATTTACAGAAGATATTCCAGGCCGAAGTAAGGTTGGGTACTCATTAAGCTCCTCTGAATTTTTGATTTATGACACCCAAAAAGATACCGTAAAAACCATAGATTTGAGCAATATTCAAGGCATAAAAGACCTCCCCGATTATGCAAAAGAAGCCAAAAAAGATACGAGCAAGAAAGCCCAAAAAATAGAAAACAGAAAGGTGATTGCCTCGGTGGTGTCATGGAACGAAGATGGTTCGGCGGCGGTGGTTTGGCTACGGAGTTTTGATAACAAAGACCGTTGGCTAATGAAACTCGATGCCGAAAATGCTAAACTTAGCCTCCTCGACCGCCAACGAGACGAAGCATGGATTGGAGGCCCGGGTACAGGCTTTGGTTTTGGTGGCGGAACACAAGGCTGGCTCAACAACGATTTGTTTTATTATCAGTCCGAAGCCGATGGCTATTCCCACTTATATACCGTAAACGTAAAAAATGGCCAAAAACAACAATTAACCAAAGGCCAATTTGAGGTACAGTCGGTAGAATTATCAAGAGATAAAAAAACATTTTATCTAACCACAAACGAAGTTCACCCAGGCGAGCAACATTTTTATAGGATGGACATCATCACCAACGAGCGAATCAGGCTAACCAAAGCCACGGGAGGGCATCAGGCCCTGTTATCGCCCAACGAAAAAAGCATCGCTAGTTTATATTCTTATACCAACAAACCTTGGGAACTTTACCTACAAGACAATCGGGCTGGAGCGGAGGCTAGTCAAATTACAAAATCGTTAAGTGCTGATTTTCAAGCCTATTCATGGAGAGACCCCAAAGTGATTAGCTTCAAAGCCAGCGATGGGGTTGATGTTTATGCACGAGTTTATGAACCAAAAAAGAAAAACAAAGCGGCGGTTATTTTTGTGCATGGGGCTGGATATTTACAAAATGCCCACAAATGGTGGAGTAGTTATTTTAGAGAATATCAGTTCCATAATCTCTTGGCCGACCTTGGTTATACCGTTATCGACATCGACTATCGGGCTTCGGCTGGCTATGGCCGTAATCACCGCACGGGTATTTATCGTTTTATGGGTGGAAAAGACCTCAACGACCACCTCGATGCTGCCAAATACTTGACCGAAAAATATGGCATAGACCCCAAGCGAATCGGAATTTATGGTGGCTCTTATGGAGGATTTATCACGCTGATGGCCATGTTTACATCGCCCGATACTTTTAAGGCGGGGGCTGCCCTGCGTCCTGTAACCGACTGGGCTGCCTATAACCACGGCTATACGTCCAATATCCTAAACGAACCTTTTACCGACTCTCTGGCCTACCGCAAAAGTTCGCCTATTTATCATGCCGCTGGCCTCAAAGGTAAGTTGCTTATTTGTCATGGTTTGGTGGATGTAAATGTGCATATCCAAGATTCGTTCAGATTGGCCCAACGCCTCATGGAGCTAAAAAAGGAAAATTGGGAATTGGCCATTTATCCCGTTGAAGACCACGGTTTTGTAGAGCCAAGTTCTTGGACTGATGAATATAAGCGGATTCTGAAACTTTTTGAGGGGTTGTAAGCGAATTTCCTGTGGTTGCTGGCTTTTTTACCTATTTCCTGTGGTTGGTGGCTTACCCACCACCCTTGCGAAAGCAATACTCGAACTACAAATTTTTGAGGGTTGTATCTCAACAAATACCCTCTCAGAAGCCTGTGTACTTTTTGCCTCATCCGAGCGACGGTCGCCTAAATCCTTCTCCAAATGAGAAGGATTTTTAATCAATTCTGAGCATATACTACTGGTAATGAGCCATTTATAGCAAATAAAAATAGCACAATGCCCTGAACTGTATTTTACAATTTAGGGCATTGTGCTATTTTTTATAAAATTGATGACTACGCAGTCGTACTCATCATTAACTTACTAATTCCTAAAGGCTCAAAGCCAACCTTGCAAACACAAAACGGCCATTGTAACCCCCTTGGTTTGGTTGAAACAACAAGCGGCCACGGTTTGAAGCATCACGGCCAGAGTTATAGTCTATCGAACCAATGGCGTTACGTGGGTCGATAAAAATTTGGTCAGGATATACATCAAACAGGTTATTGGCACCTACCGAAGCATACAACATTTTATTGATTTTGTAACCAACTACTAAATCAGTTTGTACCAAAGCACTAAAAGTTTGGTCGATAAGTGCTTGTCCACCAGCATCTAAAGCAAATTGCGAGTTGTATCTTTTGTCAGCGGCGGTGCTGGTTGGGTTCACAGCGTAAGGGTCTAGGTTGTGAATATATTTCACTTCGCCAAAACGCACTGCACGCAAGTTGATGTCGAACTTATTGATGCTATAAGCAGCACTAAAGTTTAGCTTACTGGTAGGCAGATAGTTTTCGATTAAAGCTCTTTGCTGACGGTCGAAGAAAATATTCTTGTACCATTGGCCTGGGTCTGGGCTTCTAAGTTCGTTGTTTTCTGGCTTGTCAATAATTGGCGTAGTGTTAAGGGCCGTAACTTCGTTTTTGTTAAAGTTAATGGCTGCCGAAACTACTAATTTTCCCTTACCTAAATCCATGCGTTGTGTGGCAACGATGTCGATACCTTTGGTGGTAGTATTGGCTGCGTTTGTAAAGAAACGAACGTTGTTGATACCCAAGTATTCTGTGGCTGCAAAACCCAACTGGGCTCTTGAAAACGCTCCTGAATACAAGATACGGTTTTTGATGTTTATCTGATAGGCATCGGCCGTAAAGCTAAAGCCACGACCAATTTTGGCGGTAAGCCCAAGCGATAGGTTACTCGAAGTTTCAGGCTTTAGGGCATCAACACCCACGGTTGTACGAGAGATTGGGTCGTCGTTATTAACCGTAAGGGTGTTGGCAGGGATACCGCTAATAAACTGTGTAGAAGTGTTTTGGAAATAACGTTGTTGCAACGACGGTGCACGGAAGCCAGTACTCGTAGCTCCACGCAAAGCGATGTTTTCGGTAATTTGCAAACGTGCCGAAATTTTACCGTTAAACGTAGAACCAAAGTCGCTATAATTTTCAAAACGACCTGCCACGCCTAACAACAAACGGCCTGTTTCGCCTTCTAAATCAATATACAAAGATTTGTTATTACGAGATTTATTAATCTCGTTACTTGGCTGATACCCAGGGAATACCTGAGCGCCAGGAGCAGCAGCTACCGTACCAGGTGAAGCCCCACCGATGGTTAATGGAGCTGTTGGGCGAGATACCGCCGCACCAGAATAAGAAGCTGGCTCGCCAGCAATAATTTGGAAATTATCTGTGCGATATTCTGCACCAAAGGCTATGTTTAGGTAATCTAAAGCCCCCATATTATCATATTTCCTAGAAAAATCTAGGTTGGTTGTATTCTGTGAGAATTTCAACGTACCTGCATCAAAAGTAGTTTGCTGGGTGTCAGAGTTTGGAAGCGTGGCATTGCCTGAATTATAAACAGTAAAACCAAAAGCATTTTTACCATAAGTATTACTCAAATCCATAGCCCATTCTCCAAGTTTGGTTTTGTAGCCTAGTATCAAAGAAATATCATTGATTTTAGACTCTATGCCTGGCAAAAAACCATCTTGATAAAACAATGTACCGTCGGCTTTTAGGGGCTGTTGGTTACGAGAGTTTGGAATACGGTTATTACCAAAACCTGTTCCTTTACGAGTTGTAAGACCTGCCGCAAAATAAATTTCTGATTTATCGCTAGGGGCAATACTACCGTTGGCAAACAAACCAAGGTTTTGAGCCGAAGAGTTTCCAAAAACCATGTTGTTGCGATTGTACCCACGTTGCGACACAAGCGTAGCATCGTCAGCGATAAGTTTTGTACGGAAATCATTAGTAACCTGTCCTGCTGGTGTTCCTGCAAAGCTACCTGCCGAACCTAAGAAAATAGTAGGGGCATTGTCCAAACCACTACGGTTGGTGCGTTGGCGGTCGTTGTATTGTGCCGAGATGCTCATTGCACCTTTTTTGCCCAATTTCAAACCTTGTGAAAAATCAAACTGCAACACACCACCGTCTGAAAGGCTATGGCTATGGGCTTTTACGCCTCCACCAATTACTGGAGCATTGTAGTTAAGGGTAGTCATGTTTTGGCCATAAGTCAATGAAGCCGACGTGCCTTTGTAATCTTTTTTCAAAACCACGTTGATAACTCCCGCTATGGCATCAGAGCCATATTGAGCGGCTGCACCATCACGCAAAACCTCGATACGCTCTATGGCGGCTACGGGGATTACGTTCATGTCTGTACCTACTGCCCCACGACCCACCGAGCCATTGATATTAACCAACGATGTGTTGTGGCGGCGTTTGCCGTTTACCAACACCAACACTTGGTCGGGTCCAAGGCCACGCAACGAAGCAGGGTCTATGTGGTCGGTACCGTCGGTAACGGTTTGGCGGTTTGAGTTGAACGACGGAGCTACAAAGTTAAGAATCTGAGAAACATCAACTTGTGAATAACCCTTTAGTTCTTTTGTGGTAATTACATCAACGGGCGTGGTAGTCGAAACGTTGGTACGAGACGTAGTTGCACGAGAACCCACTACCTGCACATCGCCCAAAAGAGACGATGATTCTTTCATACTGATATTGAGCGTAGCATCGCCTCCGCTAACATTTACCGAAAAGGTTTGAGACTCATAGCCCACAAAACTTGCTTTTAGCTGAAACTTACCTGCACCCGAATTAATTGTAAATACCCCAGAAGCGTCCGAAACAGCTCCTTTGCTTGTTCCTACTATCTGTACCGATACGCCTGGAAGCGTAGTACCCGAAGCACCGTCTGTAACACGGCCCTTGATGTTTTGTGCCATTACGGCCACCGAACCTATCACCGACAAAGCCAGTGTGAATAGGATTTTAGTGTAAAGTTTTCTCATTTTTGTAATGTAATTAAATGATTAGATTAAATTTTTGACCTCATTGCGTTTGGCAAACACCAAAACAAAACATGGCTTAACTTTTAGTGGTATTAGGCAGTTGTTTTTACCCTTTTCTAAAAATAAATTGCATTAGTCTGATATATTATTGATTTTTATAGAGAAAATTTGAGATGTATGAAGATAGGTGGCCATTGTTATATCTAAGCATTGTTTTAAGATGAAGCCTAAAAGTTTAGACGAACTCCGATTGAGTGAAAACAAGCGAAAAGCATTTTGAGGTGTTTATAGGCGATAAAGTTAGAGGACATTTAGGGGATTTATAACCTATTAACCTAACTTTGCATATTATAATGGAAGTAAAAAACAATTATCTGATTTTAAGGCCCCTGGCCAATTAATGTAATATAAAATGCCCTTAGACCAACCTTGGGAAAACCAAGACGACCAAGAAAACCAAGAAGAATACGCCAGCACTGGCAAAGAAATGACCTTTATCGACCACCTCGAAGAACTCCGTTGGCATATCTTGCGGGCGGTGATGGCCATTGGTATTTTTACGCTTTTGAGTTTTATTTTTATTCAAGAGATTTTTGACAATGTGGTCATGGGGCCAGCTAGGGTATCTTTTTGGACATATAGAATGCTATGCAAGGCAGCCGATTTTTTGAACGTTCCGCAACTCTGTGTTCAGAAATTTGATTTCAAACTCATCAATACCGAAGTAGGCGGGCAGTTTTCGTTGGCCCTTACCTCGGCCTTGGTTATTGGCCTTTTGTTTGCTTTTCCTTATGCCTTTTGGGAACTATGGAGATTTATAAAACCTGGCCTCAAAAAATCAGAAGCCGATGCCGCCACAGGAGCAGTATTTTGGGTTACGCTCTTGTTTTTTACGGGCGTTTTGTTTGGATATTATATCGTTACGCCCCTCACTATCAACTTTTTACTTAACTTCAAAGTCTCTACCGTAACGGCCATCGAAGACAACATCACCATAGATTCTTTTATTTCTATTCTCGTAACCCTTACGCTGGCTTGTGGTATTGTTTTCGAGCTACCTGTTGTGGCTTTTGTGTTGTCTAAGGTTGGTTTCCTAACGCCCAAGTTCATGTCCAGCTACCGCCGTCATGCCTTTGTGGTTATCTTGATTGTGGCCGCTGTTATCACGCCATCGGCCGACCCCTGGACTCAGATCGTCGTAACCATTCCCTTGATTTTTTTATACGAAATAAGTATCTTGGTTTCTGCAAAAGTACAACGCCAACGAGAACGAGAGGCAATGATATAGGTTTGGTAGCGGTAATTTCGGTTTTCTGAATATTGGACATTTTTACTAAATATACCTTAACACCGAAATTTGTCTAAGCAGATTGTCTTTCGTAAAGGTGTTTGCTGAACTGCTACCCACGGGAAAATATTATTATGAATGGGCCTAATGGTTTGAAACTGCATTTATAGCCTCAGAGAGGCGTAATTTTGGTAAAAAATAATGCCTATAACGTTTCAAAGCCCTATCGGGGCGGTATTTTGATTGTAAATGTCGCTCCGATGGGGAATTCCAGTTCATAGAAGGCTTCGTTTTGAGCGAAGCCTTCCATAAAGCAGTATAAATTGTAGAAAAACCAAAAAACCCAATCACAAAATTCACTCTAAAACCCATTTATCTCATGCAAAGAAGAAACTTTATTCAAAAAGCCTCAGCCGCAATGGCTGGCTCTAGTTTGTTGGCTGTCAATAATTTACAGGCCAATATACCCACTTTTGCCCCTAAATTTAATGTAAAATTTGCCCCACATTTTGGAATGTTTGAAAACTCGGCAGGCAAAGATTTAGTAAGTCAATTACAATTTATGGCCGACCAAGGTTTTTTGGGACTTGAAGACAACGGAATGCTGGCCAGACCTCAAGCCGAGCAAAAGAAAATTGGCGAAACTTTGGCCAAATTGGGTATGACGATGGGCGTTTTTGTGATAGACGGCGGGGATAATTGGAAAACATCGTTGGCCACGGGCAAGAAAGATTTTTTGGATAATTTTCTCAAAACTTGTAAAGAATCAGTGGAAGTGGCCAAGCGTTGTGGGGCAAAGTGGATGACCGTTGTGCCTGGCTATTTTGAAAGAAACCTACCCATGGGCATACAAACAGGCCATGTGATAGATGCCATGAAAAAAGCTGCGGCCATTTTTGAACCCCACGGCCTAGTGATGGTTATGGAGCCCTTGAGTGATAATCCTGATTTATTTTTGAGACATTCCGACCAAACCTATATGATATGTAGGGCCGTGGGTAGCCCTTCGTGCAAGGTTTTGTTTGATATTTACCACATGCAACGCAACGAAGGCGACCTCATCAAACACATTGATTGGGCTTGGGAGGAAATAGCCTACATTCAGATTGGCGACAACCCTGGCCGCCACGAACCCACCACGGGCGAAATAAATTACAAGAGCATTTTCAAACACCTCCACAACAAAGGTTACAGGGGTATTTTGGGTATGGAACACGGCAATTTTTATCCTGGCAAAGAAGGCGAATTAAAATTAATAGAAGCCTATCGGGCATCAGATATTAGTCTATAAATGGCTATTGGTCTTTTCCGTGGTTAGTGGATTTTTCCGTGGTTGGTGGCTCACCAACCACCCGTGCGAAAGCAATATTCACAGACAAATTGGTTTCCGTGGTTGGTGGCTCACCAACCACCCGTGCGAAAGCAATATTCACAGACAAATTTTTGTTTTATAAGTAGCAATTAGCTGTTTGCTATAAGTTTGATATACAAACAATTACGTCCAAAATTACTTATTCGTTCTTCACAAATTTAATCGAGTTCTCTGCCACTCCACTAGTAAAACATTGAACAACAGTCTTTTATTATTTTCGATTCTGCTGTATTTATCGCTTAATTTATGGATAGGCTGGTGGGCATCTAGGCGGGTAAAAACCACCAAAGATTTTGTTTTGGCTGGCCGTGGCCTTGGTTTTATGTTGGCATCAATGGTTACGTTTGCTACTTGGTTTGGCTCCGAAACCCTAACAGGCGCCCCCGCCGAATTTATAAACGATGGTTTTTTGGGCGTAATCGAAGAACCCTTCGGGGCAGCCCTATGCCTTATATTGGTAGGTGTTTTTTATGCTCGCAGCTTTTATAGAATGAACATCATTACCTTTTGCGATTTTTTTAGGATTCGATTTGGCAAAAGTACCGAACTCATTTCGGCCATTGTTATGGTTCCGTCTTATTTTGGCTGGATAGCCGCCCAACTGGTGGCCATGGGCGTGGTTTTACAGGCCGTTACGGGTTTGCCCCTAGGCACGGGTATTGTCATAAGTGCCTCTATTGTAATGATTTATACGATTATGGGTGGTATGTGGTCGGTGTCTATAACCGATTTTTTGCATAACGTAATCCTGATTGCGGGGCTACTGGTTTTGGGAAGTATTTTATTGAACAAAACGGGCGGAGTAGAGCAATTAATCGGCCAAAGTCCAAAAGGTTTTTTTAGAATTATCCCCCATCGATTTAGCTTCGTAAGTATGGCTGGCTATGTGGCCGCTTGGATAACCGTCGGGCTGGGGTCTATCCCGCAACAAGATATTTTTCAGCGAGTTATGTCGTCTAAAAACGAAAATATTGCCGTAAAATCATCTATCATGGCGGGCTTTATGTATCTTACGGTGGCCATGTTGCCTTTGTTTATTGCCCTGATGGCCAAGCGTTTATACCCAGAACTGATGCTTGGCGACCTCAAAATGATTATTCCCAGTATGGTGCTTAAACATACGGGCTTGGGGGTACAAATCTTATTTTTTGGAGCAATGGTTTCGGCCATTCTTAGCACAACGAGCGGAGCAATTCTAGCCCCTGCTGCTGTAATTGGCGAAAACGTAATCAAGTTTTTTAAACCCAACATGACCGACGCCCAAAGTCTCAAAGCCATTCGTTGGAGCATCGTGGGCATCACACTTTGTTGTATTTTGATGGCCATGCTTCGCCAAAACGTGTATGAACTAGTGGGCGAATCTTCGGCCTTTAGTTTGGTCTCGCTTTTTATCCCCCTCACGGCGGGTTTAAAGTGGCAAAAGGCCAATTCCGTAGGCTGTATAGCCTCAATGACAATGGGTTGGGGGGGGTGGTTTGTGTGTTACTTGATAAATACGCAAATTCCAGCGGTGCTGTATGGCCTTTTGGCGGGGCTTGTGGGCATGGTGGCAGGCAGTTTGATGTTTGGTGAAAGACGATAAAACATGAACGACACTGGCCGAAATACTTTCTTCTTTTGCCTTAAACCAAATTCTCATTAAGCCGATTTTATCTTTTGGCTGTTTTGTTTGAGGCTTCTTTCCTAAACTGGAGGGTTTCGATAAGGTACTGACCATTAGACACTTTCATCAAAATATACACCAAATACGACTCGCTTCCGCTCTGATAAGTACCCGTACTGTATCGAATACTTGCGGCAGTGCCTTGGTACATAAACTGGAAATCTCGTGGGGGGCGTTTCTTGAAAAAAGATTTCAAAATCTGCTCGGCGTGGGTATTGCTTATTTTAGAAAATTCTACGTTTTCGCTATCAATCAATAGCTCTACGTCTTTTTCAAATAAATTGACAAGGTCTTTGGCGTTGCCCGCTTTCAGAGAGTTTTTTATTTTAGAACTTACATTTGCATCACTGATTGGCTTTTTGATATTGTTGGCCGAAACCGAAAAGAAAAGGCTAAATAATAGGTAAAGAGAGATAACTGATTTCATATAATTGCTGTGGACTTTAAGTAAATAGCTGCTTGGTTACCTTATATCGAAAACTATGCCAGTTTTTGATATTACCTAAAAAAAGCCTAAAACATTTATGATTTTTGTTAGCTAATTCTTTTATATATCCTATCTATATCTCTGAACAATAGGCTATTATCTGATTTCATAAACTCTTTTCTCTCCTAAAATCTTGCCTTAAAATTCTTTTCAAACTTCTAGCCTAAAACCCACTTTATGGACATTTACCAATTTGAGATTTGGGTCGTGTACTAAATATTTGCGGAGTCGGGTTATAAAAACGTCTAGGCTTCTTCCTTTAAAATAATCGTCTTCGCCCCATAAATCTATCAATATTCGTTCTCTTGGTACGACATCATTTTTTTGGGCAACCAACATTTTAAGTAGTTCGGCCTCACGTTGGGTTAGCTCTACTTGGCCATTGGTACAAGTCAGTTTGAGGTTTCGGCTATCAAAAGTATAAATCCCAATTGGTATGATGTGGCTTGCTTGGGGTATAATCTTACCCGAACGCTTTAGGATTGCTTCCATTCTTAGCATCAACTCTTCGATACTGAAGGGCTTGGTTAGGTAGTCGTCGCCGCCCATTTTAAAACCTAAAATTCGGTCTTCTTTTAAGGATTTTGCAGTCAAAAATATAATCGGAACTTGTGTGTTTTTTGTCCTAATGTAGGAAGCCAATGCAAAGCCGTCTAATTCGGGCAACATTACGTCTAGGATACAAAGGTCGTAAG
>JAYWHL010000162.1:0-3943 GCA_043777715.1 Cytophagaceae bacterium
CATGCCAATAGCCACGATTTTGCCAAATTCGGCAAAGATTCCTGCTCTTTTAAAATACATTTCAGCATCTGACAAATTGTTGTCGTTCTGCAAAAAACCTGATTTACGAGTCCATAATTTCTGCAATCGTTCGTCCAAACTTTCAAAGTTTGGCTTTGCCGATACTGTTTCTATGTCTATAAAGAGTAGATTTCTTTCTTTTTTTTGGAGTTCTTGTATGGAATTCATTATTGTTTGAAACTGGCTTTCATACCTTTTTTTAGATTACAAAGCTATTAAGATTTTTGGCTTTCTTGCCTATACTTAGCCTTTTTGAACTTCTTTTTGTTTGATTTTAATACAAAACTAGATTTTTTTTAGAAAGTACAGGATTGCGACTATATTTGTACTGTTGGCAATTTGCCTGAATAACAAACAGATAAAGAAGCTGTTCAAACAAAAAAGAATTGATTCAATTCTAAATTAATTATTCCTTAACTAATCTATTTTACGCTTTAACAAAGCAAACAAAAACCTATTTTTATGAAAAAATTATTTCTTATTTTATTTTCAATGTGCTTATTTTCAGGGGTTTATGCTCAGAATGTTCAAGCCCTAAAAACCAAACTTGACAAAAAAGCAGAAGACTTAAAAGAGCGAGTTACGATGTGGCGGAGGGATTTTCACGAATATCCAGAACTATCTAATCGTGAATTTAAAACGGCAGAAAAAATCGCAACGCATCTCAAACTTCTTGGGCTTGAGGTACAAACGGGCATTGCCAAAACGGGCGTAGTGGCCATTCTAAAAGGAGGCAAACCTGGCCCATGTATTGCCCTAAGGGCTGATATTGATGGTTTGCCTGTTAAAGAGCGGGTTGATATTCCTTTTGCATCAAAGGCCATGGCCGACTATAATGGCCAAAAAGTGGGCGTGATGCACGCTTGTGGGCATGATACCCACACGGCTATTTTGATGGGCGTTGCCGAGGTATTGACCTCAATGAAAAGCGAGTTGAAAGGTACGATAAAGTTTATTTTCCAACCTGCCGAAGAGGGCGCACCTACTGGCGAGCGTGGCGGGGCAAGCGTAATGGTTGAAGAGGGCGTTTTAGAAAACCCAAAGGTAGAAGCCATCTTTGGCCTACACATCAATGCTCAAACCGAAGTTGGTCAGATAAAATATCGCCCAGGGGGTACAATGGCAAGCTCTGATGGTTTGTTTATCAAAATTAAAGGCAAGCAAAGCCACGGGGCAAGTCCTTGGTCGGGGGTGGACCCAATCGCTACGTCGGCCTTGGTTATCAACGGTTTGCAGACCATCGTTAGCCGCCAAACCGATCTTACGGCTAGTGCTGCCGTGGTTACGATTGGCTCTATTCATGGAGGCGTGAGGGGAAATATCATTCCCGAAGATCTCGAAATGGTGGGTACTATCCGTGCTTTGGATACTAAAATTCAGATGGATATTCACGAAAAAATTAGAAGAACGGCTACACAAATCGCTGAAAGCCAAGGAGCTAAGGCCGAAGTAAGAATAGACATGAGCAATCCTGTAACTTATAACGACCCCAAGCTAACCGAAATGATGGCACCGTCGTTAGAGAGTGCAGCAGGCAAGGGCAATGTGTCGCTAACGCCAGCAGTAACAGGAGCCGAGGATTTTGCTTGGTATCAGAAAAAAGTACCAGGGCTTTTCTTTTTCTTGGGAGGAGCCCCCAAAGGCAAACCCATTGAGCAAACTGCCCCACACCATACACCCGATTTTTTTATTGACGAAGGTGGTTTTGTGTTGGGTATGAAAGCATTTTGCCACCTCGTAGTTGATTATGCCGAAAAAGCCCCAATGGCAGGGAAATAATGGACTTTTATTTTGAATAGCCTCTTGTTTTTTAATTACCTGTTGCCTTAAATAGAAGCGTAGAAATACCCAAATAGACATAATGTATAACTCACAAATGTTAGTCAGAAGTGCATCATTGAGCGATTTGGCCGAATTACAAACGCTATTTGTTGAAACTATTGAAGCTATTTGTAAAAAAGATTATTTGCCCGAACAGATTAAAGTATGGACTTCATCAATTGAACATCCTAGTCGTTGGACTGACAGGCTTCAAAAACAATATTTTTTGATTGCTCAAATCGAAAATAAAATAGTAGGGTATGCTTCACTAGAGGGCAAAGATTATTTAGACTTCTTGTACGTACACAAAGACTTTCAACGCCAAGGTATCGCAGACAGGCTTTACAACGAAATTGAGGTTGAAGCAATCAGAAGGGATTCTGTAATTCTTAAAGCTGATGTAAGTATTACAGCTAAACCATTTTTCACAAAAAAAGGATTTAAAACACAATTTGAGCAAAAGAATATGATAAAAAATGTGGAGATTATAAATTTTAGAATGACAAAAGACCTATTGAAAGTTTAACATTAAAATTCGCTCCTTATGTTTGAAATCAAAAAAGACCCTAAAGTATATGACGTAATTATTGTTGGTTCGGGGGCGGGTGGCGGAATGGCCGCTTATACCTTGGCCAATGCAGGGGCAAAAGTTTGTTTATTGGAAGCTGGGGGGCATTACGACCCCGCCGACCCAAAATATATTACCCAACTAAAATGGCCTTATGAGTCGCCGAGGCGTGGGGCAGGTACACACCGTGCCTTTGGCGATTTTGACGCCGCTTGGGGTGGCTGGGAAATTGACGGTGAGCCTTATACTCGCAAAAACGGCACACAGTTCGACTGGTTTAGAAGCCGAATGTTGGGTGGCCGTACCAACCACTGGGGAAGAATTTCGTTAAGATTTGGCCCTAAAGATTTTAAAGGAAAAAGCCACGATGGCCTTGGCGAAGATTGGCCTATTGGTTATAACGACGTAGCCCCTTTTTATGATAAAGTAGATAAACTGATTGGCGTTTTTGGAACAAAAGAAGGCTTAGTCAATGACCCCGACAGTATTTTCTTGCCCCCTCCCAAGCCCCGTTTGCACGAATTGATGGTACAAAAGTCGGCAACCAAAGCTGGTGTAAAAGTGATTCCCTCTCGGCTTTCTATTCTTACAAAGCCTCATAATGGCCGTGGGGCGTGTTTTTATTGCTCGCAATGCAGCAGAGGTTGTCAGGTTTATGGCGACTTTTCGTCGTCGTCGGTGTTGGTAAAACCTGCCGTACAAACGGGTAACGTAGATTTAATAACCAATGCCATGGCACGAGAAGTGATGGTCGATGCCCAAGGTTTGGCCACGGGCATAAGTTATGTGAACACCATCGACAAACGAGATTATGAAGTACGTGGAAAAATAGTGATGCTGGCCGCCAGTGCAGGCGAAACCGCTCGGCTTTTACTCAACTCAAAATCAGGCAAATACCCTAATGGTTTGGCCAATGGCAGCGGAGTGGTGGGCAAGTATCTTCACGATTCTACGGGGGCTAGTAGGAGTGCTTTTATTCCAAGTTTGATGAACCGTAGCCGCTATAACGAAGACGGCGTTGGCGGAATGCACGTGTATTCGCCGTGGTGGCTCGACAACAAAAAACTAGATTTTCCTCGTGGGTATCACATCGAATATGGCGGAGGAATGGGAATGCCAGGCTATGGTTTTGGTTGGGGAATTGAGGGGATTAATGGCAAGATTAACCGACAAGATGGCTCCAAAAAAGCAGCAGGAGGATATGGTGCTGGCTTGAAAGACGATTACAGAATGATGTATGGAGCTACGATTGGCATGGCTGGCCGTGGCGAGGCAGTGGCCAGAGAAGATAATTATTGCGAGATAGACCCCAACGTGGTTGATAAATTTGGAATCCCCGTGCTGCGGTTTCATTACAAATGGTCTGATTTTGAGATAAAACAAGCCAAACACATGCACGATACCTTTGAGGAAATAATTCAAGCCCTAGGCGGAATCGCTAATGGTACAAAACCCACCGCCGAGCAAAATTATGGCCTAGCCGCTCCTGGGCGT
>JAYWHL010000163.1:0-3941 GCA_043777715.1 Cytophagaceae bacterium
CGAGGTTTGGCCGAATTGAGAGGTTTGGCCTTAGGGATTGAGCGAAGTGGAGTAATAGGCTTTTGAAAAATGTTTTTAGACGATTTCCATTTTTTATAAATTTGAAATAACAATAAACCACCCAGTATGAAAATAAATCGTATCCATATCAAAAACTATCGGTCTATTGATACAATCACTCTTTCATTTCCGAGCCAATTTACGGTCTTGATAGGAGATAATGGTACGGGAAAAACTACCATATTAGATGCACTGTCGATAGCAATGGGAGGGTTTTTATTAGGTTTAGAAAAACAATATTTATCTCCACAAACTAATACACCTAGAACCATCGTACTCGACGATATAAGACGAGTTGCCTTTGGTCGTAAAGAAATAGTTGACCAGCTACCTGTAAGTATAGAAGCATCGGGCTATGTTATGAATAAGGAAATGACTTGGAAAAGAGAATTACTAAAAAAGTCTAAAAAAACTACCGCAACCACTAAAGATGCCAAGATGATTATTGATTGTGCTAACGAAGCACAATCAAATACTCGTGATATAGAAAAACATCGTAACGTTACTTTGCCACTCTTAGCATATCATGGTACTGGAAGATTGTGGGCAGAACATCGGGAAAAAATAGAATATAAAAAGCAAGGAACAAGGCTGGAAGGTTATTTGGACTGTACTTCTCCAAAATCGTCAGGAAAGCAGTTTAAAGCATGGTTTAAAACGCTGGAAGACGAAGCCCGAAAATTTGAAGAACCCGAAGACCAGCTACAACTCAATGTTATTAAAGAAGTATTACGCCAAATTGTACCCGAATGGGAAGATGTTGCTTTTAGTTTTGCCGAAGACGATTTATTGGGATTTTTCAAAACCCCCGAAGGAAAAACCAAATACTTACCTTTCAGAATGCTGTCTGATGGTTACAAAAACATGATTGGAATTGTGGCAGACATCGCATCTCGTTGTATGAAACTAAATCCCCATTTAGGAGAATTTGCAGTAAAAAAAACGCCTGGCATCGTGCTTATTGATGAATTAGACCTTCATTTACACCCCAAATGGCAAAAAAAGATAGTAGGAGATCTTAAAAACGCTTTTCCCGAAATACAATTTATTGTAACCACACATTCTCCTTTTATTATTCAGTCGTTAAAAGCCGATGAAATAATGCAATTAGACAGAGACAACCAGAACGAATCCATTGATAATGAGCCATTTAGAGATAGTATTGAAGAAATTGCAGCATCTTTAATGAAAGTACCCAATGTTGAACGTAGCCACTTGTTTAAAGAAATGGAACAAAATGCCACTGAATATTTTAACTTGATTTCAGAAGGAAAAAACAGCAAAAATAGCGAGAAAGTGCGTGATATTAAGACCAAATTAGACCAATTAGAATTGAATTATAGTGATGACCCTGCCTATGTTGCCTTGATGAAGGCAGAAAGATTATCTTCTGAAAAAATATTATAATGAGACCGATAGAAAAGAAAATTTGGAAAGATGAACTTGGAAATAGTATTGACAAGGAATACGACCCATACACAGAAGCTAAAGATGATTTAATAGCTAATATTGGCAAATATTGTTCTTATTGCGAAGTACCAATACCTCCAAAATCATCGGTGGCCATAGAACATATCAAACCAAAATCACTACCGAAATATGGCCATTTAAGCACCAAATGGAGTAATTTTTTGTTTAGTTGCACTAATTGTAATGCTATAAAAGGTACAAAAGATTTTGAATTTGATGATTTACATTTACCTCATAAAAACAATACCTTATTGTCTTTTCGGCTGGACGAAGGTGGCCTTTTAAGGATAAGTCCAAACCTCTCTGTTGATGAAAAACAAAAGGCTGAAAAGACAATTTGGCTTGTAGGTATAGACAGAAGGCCAGGAGACGAAGCATATTCATCAAAAGATGACCGTTGGCAAAATCGCTTTGAAACTTGGAATTTAGCCGTAAAATATCTCAAAAAATATCGAACACATTCGGTATCTGTTGATGTTATTGTCGATTTAGCACTCGCAAAAGGTTTCTTTACAGTTTGGCTAACTGTGTTTGAATCGTTTGTTGAAGTACGAAAAGCCTTGATTCATAAATTTGAAGGTACTGCAACTACTTGTTTTGATAGCTCAAGCAATGCAATTAACCGAAACGGTTTGGGTATTTGATAAACTAATAGACGCTAAAGAAAACCAAAAATATCAATCAAAAATGCTCTCAAAACTCTATGGTTGGATTACTGATTTTAGAAATTATTTGTATAATAACCAGTACTTAAAAACGACCACTTTTGATATTACTACAATTTCGGTCGGTAACTTGTCGGTTGGGGGAACTGGCAAAACGCCTCATATCGAATATCTGATTCGTTTGTTTAAATCAAACTACAAAATCGCAACCTTGAGCCGTGGTTATGGCCGCAAAACCAAAGGATTCTTATTGGCCGACTCCAAAGCAAATGCCAGCATCATTGGCGATGAGCCTTTTCAGTTTTATCAAAAATTTGGAAATGAAATCACTGTTTCTGTTGGAGAAGAACGCATTTTGGCCGTACCACATTTACTTTATGATTTTCCCGAAACCAATTTATTATTACTAGACGACGCCTACCAACACAGAGCCATTGGGCGGCATATTAACATTTTATTGACGGACTATCATCGGCTTTTTTATCAAGACAAACCCCTGCCTTTTGGAAGGCTACGAGAAAACATACACCATGCCAATAGAGCTGATGCGGTAATAGTTAGTAAATGTCCGCCTGATATTTCAATCGAAAATCAAGAAAAAATTAAAGAAAAAATAGCGTTTCATTCAAAAAAAGATGTACCCGTATTTTTTTCGGGAATTGAATATGCCAAGGAAATCAATTTTGATAAAAACCAATCTCAAGCCATCAACCAAGAAGTGCTATTGGTAACGGGCATTGCCCAAACCGATGAATTATTAAAGTATGTTAAAAAAAAATACGGTATTTCCGACCATCTTAGCTTTCCAGACCATCATCAATATACCCCAAAAGACAAAATTGAAATTCTTCAAAAAGCAAAAAATAGGCCAATACTCTGCACAGAGAAGGATTTTGTGAAATTATACGCACTGTTTTCAGCACAAGAAATTGCAGATAACAAAGTCTTTTATTTGCCTATCCAAGTTTATTTTTTAGATAATCAAAATTTAGACTTTGATTTTTGGATAAGCGATGCCACAAAAAAACATCGTAAATTTGTAGCATAGCATTTACCCAAGCCATTGCATGATATTTCAATCTTTTACAAAATATATTCAATACACTTTTTTGAAAATTAATCTCTCCTTTTTAATAAGCAAAAATTCAATTAAGTTATTGATTATCATTAGCTTAATAAGCCTAAATGGTATTTCTACAAAAGCCCAACGCCCTACTATTCCAGGCTTTGGAGGAGGCGGTTTCCCTGGCATGGGTAGCAGCTCGTCGGGGAGTTCGGGCAGCAGTCGGCCTGATGGCAAAATGCTGAATGATTCTGCACAAAATATTTACGGGCCTACTTCCACCCGCTATTTTTATGAAGCCGATGTTTTTAATAATCGTAAATTATTACGCAGCATCGATACCACGCTTTCGGGTTTTCATCACTATAATTTCCTACAACGTTTTGGCAACATCTACACCGATTTAGGAAATTTGGGTACAGCCGTCAGGAATACTTTTTTTGAAACTCCCGATTTTATTGGGGCAAGGCTTGGCCAATCGGCTTATGATTTGTATGCCCGCAATCCTGCCAATATGGCGTATTTCGATACAAAATCGCCCTATACCAACATGCACTTTACGCCTGGGGGCAGTGGCCAAAATATCTTAGATTTTGATTTTACTCGAAACATAAAACCAAATATCAACGGTGGTTTTAATGTCAGAAGAATAACAGCCATCAAGCAATATGGCCCCCCAAACT
>JAYWHL010000164.1:0-3940 GCA_043777715.1 Cytophagaceae bacterium
ATCGTCGTTTGGATTATTATTGTTTGATAAAAATTTGGAACAACAGTGGGTAACCAATGGAACAATAGATGAAAAGTTGGACTATGCCACCTCTTTTTATGATGGTAAAAACGTTTATTTGCTTTTTTCAAAATTTGAAAGTAATGTATATCAAGTAGTTAAGGTTTATCTAGGGCCAGGCATCATCGAAAGTTTTGATATTTATTCGATTGACAAAATAAAAATTTCAGATTTTAAAGCCCACCAAGACGTGATTTATATCGCAGGTTCTGCACGATTGCAACCTGTAATTCTAAGAACAGACCTCGTTAATCAAAATACAAAAGTATTGCCAACCGCATTAAAGTCTGAGGCCGAACTTCAATCTATCGAAATTGATTCTACCAATGGAAATTTAATGGCTTCTTTTTTGCTAAAAAAAGGAAAAAACTACGATATTTTATTGAAAACGTTTGATGGAAACGGAAGGCAAATTTCGCAAGTGATTTTTGAACCTGACAGCGAACTTGCCTTTATCAATGGAAAATTGAGCCACACCAACGATAGTTTACAGTTTTTGATAGGTACTTATGGCTTTAGAAATCAGCAAACCAATACCAATAATATTTCCCAAGGATTGTTTTTAAACAAACTCTCTGACGGTGAACCTGCAACGCCAACTTACTATTCTTTCGCTGATTTTACAAACTTCTTTAACTTTATGAAAGATAAAGAAAGAGAAAGAATGGAGAAAAAGATTGAAAAAAAACGAGGAAAAGGCGATGAATTAAAGTTAAACTATAGGCTTCTGGTACACAACATTATTCAAAAAAAGGACGGATTTTATGTAGTTGCCGAAGCCTTTTATCCTGAATATAGGTACATAAATAATAATGGATATGGAGGATTTGCGGGGAATGGTATAGGTTCGGCGTTTTCGCCTTTTGGCAGTGGCTTTAATTCATTTTATAATCCTTATGGTTGGGGTTGGGGGCGTAGTATCCTAAGTAATTCTAATTTTGGTTGGGGTTCTCAAAACGCTTTGTATAATAACAATGGCAAAATATTTGATGGATTTGTTTATACCCATGCCATTGTAGCTGAATTTGACAAAAATGGTAAAATGATTTGGGATAATTCTATCGAAATCAAAGATTTAAAAACCAATAGTCTTAAAGAAAGAGTAAAAGCCAGCGTGGTGGACGATAAAGTAACTTTGTCGTATATCTTGGGAGGCAAAATATTGAGAAAAACCTTCAAAGATGCCAAGCGGATTAACGAATTTGACGAAATTTCTGTAATTCCCGAAGATACAAATGTGAAAGTAAGACGTTCTGAAAACGAAGATTTAGAGTTTTGGTACGACAAATACGCCATCGCTTGGGGCAATCAAAAGTTATCGGGCGACCCCAGCAGACGTTCCGTTTTTTTTATTAACAAAATTGAATTTTAGGATTAATCCATACCCAAATGCTAGAGATATTAAAACCGCTTGAATTTGAAGACTACGAATTGATAGACTCTGGAAATGGCGAAAAACTTGAAAGATTCGGAAAGTACATTCTATCAAGGCCAGAACCCCAAGCCGTTTGGGACAAATCTATGGCAGCAACCGAATGGGCAAAAATGGTCGATGCCACTTTTGTAAAAGAAAAAGGAAATCCCGAAAAAGGGATTTGGACAAAGCAAAATAGCAAGATTCCCGAAAAATGGGAGATGAAATACAAAACCAACTTGCTTGATTTGACCTTTAAAATTTCTCTTTCTTCTTTCAAACACGTTGGTCTTTTTCCTGAACAAGCCTCAAACTGGGACTATATCGCTCAAAAGTTATCAACTTCACCTATTTCAAAACCCAAATTCCTAAATCTTTTTGCTTACACAGGCGTTGCAAGTTTGGCCGCTAATCAGTTGGGTGCCGAGGTGTATCATGTAGATTCTATCAAACAAACGATTTCGTGGGCAAAGGACAACATGGAGCTTTCTGGCTTAGATAACATAAGATGGGTGGTGGAAGACGCCCTAAAGTTTGTAAAAAGAGAACAACGTAGAGAAAGAAAGTATGACGGAATAATACTAGACCCTCCAGCCTACGGTAGAGGTGCTGATGGCGAACGGTGGATTTTGGAAGAAAGTATTAACGAGATGATAAAAATTTGTGCTGAATTGCTTCAACCAAAAGGTTTTTTGATTCTCAATTTATATTCAATGGGTTTTTCTGCCCTCATCCTTGAAAATTTAATCAATACTTCGTTCAAACGTGTTACAAATCCTCAATTAGGGGAATTGTATCTTGAGGATAGATTTAATAAGAAATTACCACTAGGTGTTTTTTTTAGGTTTGGTTAAATTCTCTAAGAAATTCATGAAACTTTGTTAATCAAAGTTTTATGAATTTCTTGATTTCAATATTATTCCCGCCCTCTATTTTTAAGAAGTAAACCCCAGCAGGTAATTGAGAAACCGAAATTTCTTGTCTCATTTCCTTAGTTTTTTCTAAAATTATTTCCCAATCTTTTAGAACATTTCCCAAAACATCAATAATTTTTAGTTGGTAGGTCGAGGAGGTATTTGCCCATAATATCAAATTCGCTTTTTCTAAAATTGGATTTGGAAACATTGCCAGTCTAAAACTTTTTTCTTCGCTTTCGCCTGTTTCTCTTCCGTTGCTTCCATAAACAAAAAGGTCGATAATCGCTTCGTCATCTTCTCCATTAAAAAAACCGTTGTTTGCAGTTGAATTTGGGTCTTTATAGGGCGAATTAACAATGGTTGCTAACATTTGTTTTCTACCAAAACTTGTTATTTTTCCACTAAATTTCAGACTGATGGTTTCGTTTTCTGCCAAAACAGGTATTGAAGCAGTTAAGTTTTCGTCCGAATTTTTTATAAATTGGTTCGAAGTTCCAAATTCAAAGTTTTGAGGCAACTGAACTTTAACAGATATTGGCCCAACTTTATAATTTTCTTTATTCACAAGGTCAAACGAGTAATTATTTAATTGGTTTATTCTTAGCGTTTTAGTTTTGTTTTCGGGTAATAAACTTAAATCTGCCGATGAAATAACGATAATGGGCGTAACATCAAAATCAAGCTCAGTTTTTTGATAATCGTCTTCTGTAACCACGCCATTATTTGGCGTAGAATTGGGGTCGGGCAACTCTGCTTTCGTAATTTCAGCTACCAAAACTGTTTTTGTATTGTTCAACAGCTTTAGTTTTATTAAAAAATCTAGTTGTTTATTCAAGCCTAAACTATCAATGTTGATTGCTATTTTATTACCCGACACGCCATAATTTTTACTATTGATACCTATAAACTCTAGGTTTTGATCTATCGTAACTGTTATAACAATTCCTTTGGCTAGGTCGGGGCCTGCATTAATTATTTTTATCTTGGTAGTAATTTCCTCTCCCTTTTTTGGTTTTGTATTAGCTATTTCCCAAACTAAAAGGCTCAAATTTGCACTCGGTTTTAGTGTTACGATAGGAGTGGAGGGCGTAACAGGCGGAGTAACCACTGGCGGAACAATCACTGGAGGTGTAGCAACGGGTGGCGTAACTACTGGAGGTATAATAACAGGTGGCGTAACTACTGGTGGAGTAACAACGGGCGGCGTAACTACTGGTGGTGGAATGATAATAGTCTCATCTTCAATAGGTTCGTTTACAGGTTGTGGCAACGCTGGCGGGGCAGGCAAGGTTCCGTTTACTTTGATAATCACCGACGACCAATCGTCTTCTTGGTTGTCTGTTCCATTCCCTGGTGATGAATCAATATCGTTTTGTTCAACATCAATCAATTCGATTTTGTTATCATAAACGCCTGGCTTGATGGCCTTTAGGGTAAAACGTAAATTATTTATCAAACCGCTCGAAATTTTCGGTATCGTTGTTACCAACGTTGTTCCACTTATTTTCATGTTTGGACTTGAAACAAAACTAAGTCCCTCTGGAATATT
>JAYWHL010000165.1:0-11105 GCA_043777715.1 Cytophagaceae bacterium
TTGGGCGGTGGCGTAGGGCTTACTTCTTCAGTCTTTTCTTCTTCTTCTTTTTCTTCCTCTTCGGGTACTACTTGAGCAAATAAATTGGTTTGTACAAACAAAGCCATACAAAGTGTTGTGATGATAAAGAGGTTTTTCATTTTTTTACTGAATTTAAATTGTTTAGAATCATAATCTTTCCCGTGGTTGCTGGCCTCGCCAAACACCTTTGCGAAAGCGATAGTCTAAAGCAAATTTCTATGCTTTGGGCTATACTTTACAAAACAGTCAAGTAATCAATTTTTGGTAATTCCCTGTGGCTATTCGCCTGTTTTTAAGGGTATTAGCAAAAATAAGCTACACCGATTTTACGGATATACTCATTATCACTCAATTTTATAAATATAAAAAGTTTCGTTGTGGTTGTGGGTTGGGTTGATTACATAAGCTAGATTATCCACAAAACTTGGCTCTATGTCTATTTCGTGTTTCATGCTTGGGAATACTTTTTGCATCTCAATCCTTCGTTTTTCTAGGTCGGTATTGCCTACCAAAATCACATAATTGGGCTGGCGTTTTGTGTTTTTTTGCAACAAAGATGGTAATTCCAGCATTTTTTGAGGCGTGTCTATTGTATAAAAATCATACCGTTTGTTAAGATAAAAAGGGGCTTCGGGTTGGGGAGATTCATAGTTTTGGATAACCAAATTACGTAAATCGCCTTTTTCCCTGAGGTAGTTCATGCTTTCTACCCTCGACCGCTTGGTATAGGTTACAGAAAGCACCATCAAGAAGGCCGTATTAAGCACCAAAAACCAAATTATGCTAAAGGAAGTAAAATTTTTGAGCCATTTTTTATGTTGATATTGTTCGTAAATATCCCTAAAACCGATAATACCCAAAATAATAAAATAGGGTACGAAGGGCAAGATAAATCGCTCTTGTTTGTTGGCATAATAAGAATGAAAAACAAAGAAAAGCAACGAAGCCAAAAACAATGTTTGTCGATGCCCCTTTTGGCTAAAAGTTTTGAAATATCCCGCAGCAAAAATCAACACAGGAAAACCCAAAAACAAACCTGCCACCGTGCCAATATAGCGATGCCAAGGGCCATTTGGATAGGCCGCAATGTTGGCAGGATTACTGTTATAATCGGTATAGGCTTTGAGCGAGGCTATGGGGCTTCCCCAATAAAAATAGTCGAAAACACCTTGAATAAGCATAAAAACAAGCCCAATCGTAAGGCCAAAAACAATAGCTTTCGTCCAATTTTGCTTGCTCAAAAGCCATGTTAATCCAAACACAAAAGGGATAAATATGGCCTGATACCGCAAAATAAAGGCAATACTAAACCAAAAAGCCGCCCAAATGATGTGCTTAAAAGTGAGGTTTTTTTCGGTAGCCAGATAAGTCCCAATGAGCAGGGGCGGAATACAGGCAAATTCTCTAAGGTTACGAACCGACATAAACGGAAAAACCCAGAAAATGGCTAGTAAAAGCCCTACAATTTTGGCATCGTTTGGCCTATTGCTTAGGCGTTCGGTTAGTTTGTAGCCATAATAAATACCAAGCATAGAAAACAAAGCGTGTAACAAGCGAGTAAGCAACATTTGGCTTTCGGGATTGCTAATATGCAGGGCGTCGCAGGCTATGAATATCAAATAATGAATCCCTGGATAAATAAGGCTACTTAGGTAAACTTCGCCCTTGGCGAGTTCTGGGAAGGGATTTGGGACTTTATCAACAAACAATTGAGCAATTTCTACGACTTCAAAATGATCGTCGGTAAAGGCGTAACCTTCTGAAAAAACACTGGCTAATACCCTAAAAAATAGGCCAATCCATAAAATTTTATTGAGGGTTAGTCGCTCTAAATAATTCGTCATTTGGGTTGATAAGATAAGTAAGTTCTAAAAACTAATATTTTTTAAGTGGCTATTGGCAATTAGCTTTAAGCTATAGGCTTGAAATGCAAATAAATACGATATTAATAGTGTAACCTAATTTTGTTCAAGTACTTAACAAAATTAGGTTGATTTCAGGTAATCCGTTTTTTTACTCGAAAATACTATCAGGAATGCCCTCGTTTACGGCAAATTCTAGCCAGTTGATGTCCATCCATTTTAGGCCGTTAAAATATATCCGAAGGCGGGTGGGTTGCAAAAAATCAACGTTTTGGACAGGCGTAAAATCCGAATACACCCGATGATGGAAGCCCACTTCGGTATCAAAGGCCAAATATCTGATATAGAAAAATGCTTTGTCTATGCCATAAACTGTTTTGGTTTGGTTGGGGTCGGTTATTTGCAGGATATAACATTCGTGGCCATCGATGAGGTCGTCGGCAAGGCGTTCCAACACAAAGCCCTCTTGATGAGCAAAACGAATGATACTAAAGCCAAAATTATTACTCCAACTAAAGTGTTTTTCATAAGGCTTGGCCAAATCCGAAAGAAAAATATTTGATTTTTTGCCATCAAAAACGAGTTTAAAATAACAATTTTCGCCATAAAAAGCATCAAACCTAATTTTGCCATTGGCTTGGTGGGCGGCGGTGTTTTGTTTTGGAAAAACCCTAAAAAGGGTGTATCTGTCAAAAATTAATTGATGGGCAGCATCAGCCCTGCCGTGGGGCGTAAAAGTAGCGTTGCCATTGAGCATCAATGTTTCAGGATTTTGCCAAGTTTGTCCGCCAGCCTTTTCTACGGCCATTGCTAAAATTTGAGTTGCTGTCATTTTTATTGAGTGATTATATTGCAAATTACTGAGTACCTACGGTATTTACACAGAATTGGTTAAAAGTCCTTCTCCTTTGGAGAAGGGTTAAGATGAGGCAAAAAAGGCAGATTTTAGTCAAAAAATGGCTTTTTTCGCCTCGCCCCCTGTCCCCTCTCCAAAAGGAGGGGAATTTGAAAGGCTTTTAAGTAATTGATTTTAAGCACTTTATAAATCTGTGTATCTACTATAGTTACTGAGTGTTGGACAATTTTACAAAGTATAGCATAACACAGAAATTTGTTTAGAAATATTGCTTTCGCAAAGGTGTTTGGTGAGCCACCAACCACGGAAAAAATCGACTTTGAATCATACAAAAAAACCATGCCATCACTTTATCGTAATGGGCATGGTCAAAAATTTAATCAATAACCTCTGATTTATTTAGCAGCAGGGGCTTTGGCGGGGGCATCTGCCGAGGCTACTTTTTTGAGGGCAGTTTCTACGGCCAACTTAAATTTAGCTTTTTTGGCCGCTTTTTCTTGTTGTTTTATTTCTTTGATTACGGCCTTTTTTTGATCTTGGGCTTTCTTTTTTTCAGCCTTGGCCACTTTGTCCACCAAATCTTTTACGGCCTTGGCAACGGCCTTGTGTAGTGGTTTTGGAGAATCTTTGGCCACACCCAGTTTTTCGCTAAGTAATGTAATAATTCCGTTGATTTTATCTTGTTTTTCGGCTTTCATAATAATTAAGATGTTTTAATGTTGAATATCAACAAATATAAAAGGCAAATGCCAAATTGTAATATTAAATTTTAGGGCTTGGTAGTTTCTCTATTTCAAAGTTGATTGCCTCTGATTTATCAACAAGGTCAATGGCTTGTAAAGTACTTAGGCCGCCAAACATCACACCTGTTAAGGCAGGAAGGTATTTGTCCATCGTAATGATGTTGGTCATAATTAATTGGTCAAGCATATTTTTATTGGGTATAATAAATTCTAAGTAAACCCCTGTTCTATATCTTATCTCGCCGTCTTGATAGTCCATTTCAAAATTGCCAACAAAAAAATTAACATTAAGATAATTGATAAGCTCTAAGAGTTGAGGTCTTTTTTCAGGGGGTACATTCGCCCCATAAACTGAGAAGAAGATGAATTTATGTTCATCTTCTACAATGTCAGCAATACATTGAAAATTACCATTTTTTCCAGCAATCCCAAATAAAAAAATATCCTTGTCTTTTACTTGCGTGAATTGCCAGTCATTTTCTTGTAAGTACTCTTTTATTATTTTAAGCATACATCTTGTTCGTTTTTTTTGCTTTTGAAATCAAATTAACATTAGAAGTTTTCATTTGGTTATATTGGTTTTGGAATCCTAATTCGTTTGGCATTTCAACAACAAAACCTAAATTGTTATGAAATATTTTGTAACGAGAAGGGTCAATTTTATTAAACCCCTCTTTTCTAATTGAGGATTGCATTGCTATTTGCATGAAATATTCATTGTTTTGCTTTTTACGAGAAAGGACTTTAATAGTAACCTCTCTAATTTTTGTAATATGAAGGCTGTCTAATTCGTCAAAATAATTCTCTTTGTTTGGTAAATATGCCATGGGAACCTCATTTAGTTCCGACAAAGTGTAATCAGTAATTGTATGTTTTGTTTGAATATCAACAACATAAAATTTAAAGTCAGGATTACTTTTGTATAATTCAAAATGAGAAATTTGTCTTGTAATGAAATCTAATAGTGCTAGTGGAGAAACTCTATACACCAACCACCTATTTGAAATATTGTCTCTATCAACCCAATCGAAAAGGTAAAGATGTCCGTTGTTTGTGTCTTCAAACAAGGTAAGTAATGGCCCGTCAAAGTATAAAAGGTCGCCAATACGAATCAAATTATTTGTTATTATTGAATTACTTTTATTAATTGATAAACTTTCCATTAGGGTCAAATATATTAGATATTGCTTTTACTTTCTCTCTCAAATTTACATTTTCGTATTCATAGAATGTGAAATGTCCATGATTATTTTTATGGGCTTCATTTCCTACGCCATCAGCATAATTTAATTGAAGAGTTGCTATAAAGCTACCTTTGTCATTCACGAAAATAGATTTTGCATTTTCTCTAGTACGAACATAAGCCCTTTTATATTGGGAATATGCGTTTTCTAAACTATCAAATAATGATAGGCCATATCCCATGCACATTAAATCAGCATCATCAAGAAGTCTTTGTGGTGGCTCGTTTATCAAATTAATTGGTTTGAAATCATTTGGCTGTTCGTCTGAATGAACCCAACGAAAAGCGTTCATCTGAATTTCAACATAGTTGTCTGATGGGCAATTGGGAAATTGAGAAAGTAATTCTTGATATTTGAGCTTTTTAGTGGTCATTTTAAGTAAAAATTCGATAGAAAAGGGGACGGGTAATATTGGTTGTATTCAAATTTCAAACCTAAAAACAAATCATCAAATATCCAAGTTTGGAACCGAATGATGTCCCTGTCTCGAATATCCAACCAACATTCAAAACCATCACTCCTCCAAAACCAAAGCCCCAGTTTCGGTTAAAATTTTGCATGGAATGTTGGCGGCTTGGGCTTCGAGAGCCAGTTTATGGCTTTGATAAAAACCATTAGAACCGTCAATCAATAAAACCTTAAAATTTAGTCCTGATAATTGTGCTAGTTTTTTGATAGATTTATTACTAACTATCAGATAATCAATAATTTGATTACTTGAATAGCGTAACTGTCCTTGTGAATTTTTTCTGATAATCAACAAAACCTTACCTTTCCAAACTAGCCACTGATAGCCTTTGGTGTTGTTGTCTGAGTTGGTTTGAAGGGTATCTGTAATGCCCTTTGCTGCCCAAAAATTACCCAAACGATACCGAACATCAGCCTTACTTTTTAGGAAATCTTCATCGGCCAAAATCTTGGCTTTTCGGCCTTCAACAACGCTCAATACACTATGTTTGGGTATGGCATGAACCACCAACAGGGCTTGTTTTTGTTGGATAAAAGGTTCAAGAAAATTGTAGGCAATCAACACCGCAACAATGCCTAAACCGAGGTACAGCCAAATTGATTTTTGGCTTGCCCATAGTGCCATCAAAGCCCCAATCAGGGCATAAAGCAACAACATTTCCCAAGTTTTGATAGATAGCCATTTGCTAATGGCCAAAGGCATTTGTTCGGTAAAGGTTACGGATTTGTTCAGTGCCAGAATGGAGAAATTGAGCAAGGCCGCCACCCAGCCACCCAACAGCGGAACCCAAGCCAAAAAAAGATAGGCCAAACCAACACATAAAGCCACCGACGACAGTAAAATAACGATAGGATTGGCCAACAGAAACCAGTTTGGGAATTGATGAAAATAGTAAATAGTGATAGGAAAAGTAGCAATTTGGGCGGCAATGGCCACGGTTGTAACTTTCCAGAGGCGGTCGGCGAGCCAGTATATACGATTTTTGCTTTTATCTATTTGTAGGATTGGATTGAGCAAAGGTTGGAAGAAAATCATGCCAAAAACGGCCAAATAAGACAACTGGAAGCCTACATTTGCCAAAAAATAAGGTTGATAAACCAACAAACAAAAAGCCGAAATTGCTACAACATTAAAGCTATTTTGCTGACGGCCAAGGGTTTGGGCTAATAAGATAAACGAAAACATAACCGTCGAACGCAACACAGGCGACGACAAACCCGTAACAAAAGCATAAAACCAAAGTATGGCAAAAATAAGCCCAAAGAACGTCCATTTGCTTAACCATTTTTTTTGGACAAGTGGACTAAGGCAAAGCAAAAGTACGGCATAAATTACGCCAACGTGCAAACCCGAAACCGACAGTACATGAATGGCCCCAGCAACAGAATATGCCTGCATGAGGTCAGGGTCGAGGTCGTCTCGCAGGCCCAGAATCATGGCATTGGCCACGCCATATTCTTGTTTTTCGGCACCCGAATTAGTGATTAAACTATCGGCAATACCGTTGGCACGATAGGCCAAGGCCATTAAAAAATTAGGGGTGCTGTGGCCAATGGTTACAAAACTGGAATCTCGCAAAAAGTGTTGATAATAAACACCTTGATAACTTAGATATTGCTGATAATCAAACTCATAGGGGTTTTTGGGGCCATCAATCAGCTTGGGTTGGCCAGCCACCAACAGCACATCGCCATAGTTGGGGCGTTGTATTTGGGCTTTGTCAAAATACAGTAAAACATCGCCTTGGGCATCAATGCTTTGGCTATTTTTGATGAGCTTCGTGATTTTGGCCGTTGCCTTCCAAGAGTTCTTGCGTTCTTCTACCAATGTATTAACAACAGCCTGATAATGAGTGGCTTGTGGTAAAAAATGACGATAATGTTGCGGTTTGTTGGCGGGCGTATTGTTGTGGGTAATGAGATAACCCGTTTGCAATAAAAACATCAAGCCCAAAATACCCGAATAGGCTTTGTGTTGCCAAGTATTTTTGTGGCTATACGCCCAAGCAAATCCTACTAAATTGATACCCAACAAAGCCCACAGCCAAGGGCTATAAAAACCAAAATACAAGTACAGAGCAATACCAGCCATAAAGACGATGGTATATCTAAGAAATGGAAATGGGGCAAAATAACGCATGGCTAATCCATCAAAAAACCAAAGGGTCGAAATTTTTGAAATGGCCATTCATTTTTATTCGTTCTTTGCTGCGTTCCATTTCTACCAAAATAGGCAAGGTTCGCTCTAGGTGTTGAATGAGATACACCTGGCGTTCGGCTTCGGTTTTGATGGTCAAAAGTTCGTATTCTTCTTCAATAGCCAAGCCTATTTTATGACCTACTAAATAGGAAAAGTAAAGTGCCGAGGTATCAAACTCAAAGGGCAATTGCATTAATAGGTACAATTTACGAATCCGCTCCACAAGGCCAACCATGGCGGGAGTTACGTTACTCAAATCTTCAAAAACACTTACTTGGCCAGCGGCATATAATTTGTTGGTAGCGGGGTTATCAAATGTTTGCATCACGAATGGCCTCACACCAAGCGTTTTGATGTCTAGGCGACCGTCTTCATAGCGTTTTTCGATATTCAAAACCTTCATTTCTGTACCATGCGATAATAGCTTGCCATTGATATAGGCTGGAATCCCAAAGGTTTTTTGTTCGTCTATACATTCGTTTATCAACTGCCTGTATCTAGGTTCAAAGATATGCAGGTTTAGTTTTTCGGTAGGAAAAGCCACCAAACTAAGTGGAAAAAGGGGCAGATATTGAGTCATGTTTTGAGGGAAATGATTAATGTTTTTCAAAACTGTAAATTGGCAAAAATTACTCTTGCAAATGCAGAATATTCTGATTGAGCTTCACAGGCTTCTTCTAGGAGTTTTTTTGCTTGAATATTTTGAGAAGAATGACTTGCCAAAATGACCAATTTTTTTATAAATTCAGAGCGATGTCTTATAAGTTCTCGGCGGTTTAGTTTTAATAATTTTTCAGTCGTTTCTCCTTTCATGTTCTTACCATAAACACTTGCTAATTCTGCTTCTGAATCATATTCAAATGTAAAGTATGCATCGGGATTATCTTCACAGGGGTTTATCAGCAGAGGGTCATTGTTATCAATCGGAAAATTATCTCCTTTTTGATTTATGCCATTACAAACTCCACAAGCAAGAAGTAAGTTTTCCCAATCAAAAGCCTTTTCAGGGTATTTTGATTTTGGATAAAAGTGTTCAATATGGCCATAATCAATGTGTAAAATTTGGCTTTCACAATAAGCATATTTACCATTAAACATTGATTCTCCTTTGAGTAAATCCTTGATTTCCTTATGGTTATACCTTGCCTCGGCAGTAGTATATGCTAGTTTTATTTTTTTGAATTGAGAACTTTTTTTATCGTCAATCACATCTATTTTAGCTTTTATCGCTAACAATTCTTTTTCCCACTTTTTTGCATTTTTTTTCAAAATAATCGGCTCTTCAACTCTCTGTATCTGAATCATTAAAGTACGGTTTTCAAAAAGTTATCAATTTTATCTTCTAATGGGCTTGATTCCTTAAAAAGTAATGCTTCTTTTACAAAAGGGAGTAGTAACTGCAATTGGCTTTTTTCTTGTTTTGTCTGATTTTGCTTGCGTTTCAACGCATGATATTGGTCTATTTTTGCTTGCGTTTCAGGTGAAAACGCAGATACTAAACCAAAGGCTTCACTTTCAAGAATTCTATCTACACTCCAAGCTGCAATATTGGGTACTTTGTCGAACACTGCCACATTATTTTTCAGAGAGAAACGATAAGTTACAGCATCTTCTCCTGCTCCTGCTGCAATTAAAGGGCTATGTGTAGCCACGATGAACTGCATTTTAGGAAATTGATCTCTTAACCAGCCTGCAATTGTCCTTTGCCAAGTTGGATGAAGGTGTATATCTAGTTCATCAATCAATACAATTCCTTCTTCTTTCAAAGGGTCAAGGCTCTCTGGAAATGCCTCTAACAGTCGCCAAATTAAATCCCCTGCTAATGCCAAGATACTTCTATAACCATCACTCAAATTAATAGTAGGAACTTTTTGTCCGTTGATGTTAAATAGGATTCTCCCATCTGAATTAACGGAATCAAATTGTACTCCTTCTGGTAATACTTTATCTATGGCTTGAATACCGATTGCTTTCTGTCTTTCCGCAGTTTTATCATTATCTTTTACAATTCGATAGTCCAAATAAACCATCCATCTTTCAAATGCTACAAGAGGCTCATTTTCATTGAATTGTGTTAAAAAATTAGAATACCTTGCAGGAGGTTGTAGAGACGGAACAATAATTTGACTATCACGAGTTAATCTTCTGAATGCACCAAAACCTATGGCGAACCATCCTTTTCCTTTTGAAGTCAAAGCATTTTCCCTTAACCAAGATAATACTCTATCTTTGTTTTCAAGAATACTGGGTTCAGTAAATTGTTGATTACGAATAGTTATTTTTTGGTCACCTGTTAAGAAAAATGAATATCTAAATGTTTTGCGTTGTTTCTCTGTGCCATAGATACCTGGGTCATTTTCACTCTTATGAATTTGGGCGGAAATTGTTCCGTACCTATTTTCATTACGAAGCCATCCTGTTGGTCGTTTGAGTAAGAATTGACTTCCTTCTGGACCTGCCAAAAGTAGCCCTAATGCTTGAAGTATTGTACTTTTACCTCCTCCATTTTCTCCCAGAAGCGTAACCCAAGGATAAGGTGCGTCTTTGCTTCCTAAACGTAAGTTTACTTTGTCGAAACATTTAATATTATCAAGAGAGACTTCTTCTAACCACATAAATATTTTTTTTAGTATTCAATACAATTTCATAAAACTGATAATTAAAGGTACTCTATTTTGGAAGCAATCCAAAATTTTAGTTAAATCCTAATGTATGAATTGACTACTCTTTTGAGGGGAATAAGAGATAGAAATAGTAAGAAAATTTTGGCTTACCACCGCACAATTTTCAGTACTGTATTTTTATCTCCAACCCGTAGGTTTAATAAAAACATACCGCCATTGTGTTGGCTCAATTGTTGGTTCAGTTGTTCGTTTATGGTGTTTAGATTACCGTTTATTTCCTCAAAAATATGGCCGTTTATAGCCATCAGCGTAGCTTTTAGGGCTTTACCTTTTAGTTGATTTTCATCTATTTTCAAAGTAATTTTTCCAACACTTGGATTAGGAAACAGGCTGACATTCAGGTCATTAATCAATTCTATGCCTGTAATTGGCGGTGGCGGAACAATGAATTTTAGCCTTGCCAACACAGGAATATGGTCTGATGTTGTGGTTTGATAATTGGCAATGTATCTAAAGGCCAGTTCTACGCTTTCTGAATTGGCCACTACGCTACTAAACAGTTCGTTTGATACCGTAATGTGGTCTATCATATTGGGCTGTGAAATATACGACCTAAAGCCATTGTCGCTTAGGGTTTTGGTTAGTACCTTAAAATTTTTGTCGTCATCTACAAAAGGCTTATAGGTCGATTCTTTGGTGGTGGTTATTTCCGAAACCGTTTCATCTACATCATCGTTATAGTCGCCCATCATCACAATGTTGGCATCGGCATATTGAGCATCGAGGGTATCTTTTAGTACTTTTATATCATATTTACGTTGGTCGTATTGCAGTTGTTTTTCGGCGGCAGTGGCCGTTGTGCCGCCCGTATTGGCACGGGCATGAATCCCAATGATATGAAGGCGTTTTTTAACGGTATTTACCGTGGCATCGGCCACAAACAAATAAGGCAAACGCCCACTTGCCCAAAAGCGTTCGGGCAGGGCGTTGGGATAGTTGGGCAGATTCACAGCCCCTCTGAGCAATACCTTGGCCGAAACCGAGTCTATCAAGCTGGTTTTATACACAAAACATATCCGTTGGGCAT
>JAYWHL010000166.1:0-3906 GCA_043777715.1 Cytophagaceae bacterium
AGATTGAGGGGTTTGTAAAATTGATTTTGGACAAACACATCTAGGGGCTGTTTTGTGATGCGTTCTATCACTTTTTGCAAAGACATCAAGCCCAAATCACTATAAACAAAGCTATACGCCCCGTCTTTGTCTCGTTTGTTGATAAGGGGCGATTTGATAATCCACTTCCAAACCGAATCTCTGATGGCTGGCGTAGCCCACAGATTATCAGCTACTTGCAGAGCGAAAGTATCGTTTTTGGCCTTTCTATAAAACTCTTCTTTAAAGCCATTGAGTTTGCGAGTTCGCTCCCAAAAAGGAATATAAGCCACAAAACCCGCTTGGTGCAAGAGTACGTCTTTAATCACGATTTCCTCTTTGTTTGTTCCTTTGAGTTCGGGCAAATAATCGACTAATTTTCTGTTTAAATCCAATTGTTTTTGGTCGTACAACAACATCACCGCTTGGAGGGTCGCACACACTTTCGTTACCGACGCTAGGTCGTAGAGGGTGTGGTCTTGTACGCTTTCTTGTGGCGAATTATAAGTTAAACCGCCATAATTTTTTTTGAGAATAATTTGTCCCTTTCTGGCCACTAAAACCTGACACCCAGGAAAAACCTGTTGGCTAATGGCCTGATTCACAACGTTATCTATGGCTTTTAGCTTAATGGCACTCATGCCCACGTCTTCTGGATTTCCTATGTTTAGCCGCCCACCAATGTCGGTATCAAGACCCGTGCCTTCCCTAAATTCTTCGGTAATAGAAACGGGCAAACGGCCTTTGGCAGGGAGCGTACCAAACAAGATTTGAGCGGCGGTTTGGTGCATCAAGGGGTCGTTTTCGTAGGCACACAAAAGGGCTGGAACTTCGGTAAAATATTTTAGGCTGTATGGCATTCCAAAAACCACCAACGTTACCTTGGTTTTGGCATTGAGCCTTGTTATAAAATCTTGCTCGGCTTTGGTTATGCCAAAATTCTTGCGGGGCGTTTGGCTTCGTTCGCTGGGGTGCAGGCTCACCACAACGGTTTGGGTAGAATCTATCAACGCCAAAAGACTATTGAGATAGGCTTCGTCGCTAGTGTTGGCAGTGGCATAGTGCAGAAAAGGAGCAAATTCACTAAGTTTTTGTTGAAATTCGTTTCCAACAACCGCTCCAACGGCCACCGAAACATACTGACTAGAATCGGACGCAAAGGGTAAAATATTACCCTCATTTTTGACTAAGGTTGCCGCATTTTCAAAAATTCTTTGCTTTAAGTTTTTGGATTCTTCGTTGTTCAAATCCGTCAAAATATTATTTATTTCTATCAATGGTCTGTGGTATAATCCTGCAAAGTACTTGGCTTTCAGTATTTTACGAACATGAACATCGATTACCTCTTGGCTAATTTGCCCTGATGCCAATGCCTCCTTAATTCGTTTGATGGCCTCTGGAACATTCTCCGACATCAACAAAACGTCGTTGCCCGCTTGCAGTGCCAGTAGGTCTAGCTGCCCAGGCATGGTACTTTTGGTAATTCCCCGCATATTGAGAGCATCGGTAAAGATAAGTCCCTGAAAACCAAGGTCGTCTCTCAATAATTTGGTTACAATTTTATCAGAAATAGAAGCGGCTTTGTTGTCGTAATAGGGCATGAGCAAATGGCCCGTAATGATACTCATCACGCTATCGGCGATGAGTTGCCTGAAAGGATAAAGTTCAACGGCATCGAGGCGGTCGTAGCCGTGGGCAATCACGGGCAGGTTATGGTGCGAGTCGGTCTGGGTATCGCCATGCCCAGGAAAATGTTTTGCACAGGCAATAATGCCATTTTGTTGCATACCACGGGCATACGCCATGCCTTTGAGAGCTACGTTTTGTTGGTTTTCGCCAAAGGAGCGAATGCCAATAATCGGATTTTGGGCATTAGAATTGACATCAACCACGGGCGAAAAATTAACGTGTACGCCCACTCTATGGCATTGTTTGGCCATTTCTTCCCCCATTCTGTAAGCCAGTCTGATGTCTTTAACGGCCCCAACGGTCATTTGTTTAGGCAAATCTTTGACCAAGGGCAACCGCATTCCAAGGCCCCATTCGGCATCAAAACCAATCAAAAGTGGAATTTTGGCCAAAGCCTGATAACGGTTGGTCATGGAGGCTTGTGTAACGGGGTTGCCCGCTTCTATAAAAATCAGACCGCCAATGCCGTAGTCATTAATGAGCTTTTCTATGCGTTGAGAATGCCCTTCGTCTTTGTTAGAATAAGTGGTGGCCATAAACAATTGGCCTATTTTTTGGTCGATGCTTAGGCCATTAAAAACACTATCTATCCAATCTGATTCGCTTGGTTGGGCATTTTGTAAGATTTTAACGGGTGTAACAAGGCTATCGGCCAGTACATTGGGCCGAGTATTTTTTGTATAGAGAAGTGCTTTGCCATTTACAGAAAACAAACAAACAGCAAGCAGAAAAAAGGAGACAAAACGAATTTTCATAAACCAAATATATCAGGGTGGATTTACAAAAATACAGTTTTTTTAATAAACTGATGGTATGAATTGAACCATGCCATTAGTAAATTGAGGCCATGAAGCATTTAGGGCAAACGCAGTAAATTATATTATATTTACAGAAAAATATTGACAATGGAAAAAATTGATAAATTGGGATACGACCCCAGCGATATTGCCGAAGCCTACTCACTTAAAGTAAACAAATCGTGTACGCTCTTGAACGAGTGGCTGGCTGCTAAATTTGTTTTCAATGACTTTGAGCAAGCATTTTTTGATAAAATTTATAAAGATGTTCACGTTGATGCTTCTTATTGGAACGAGGAGGAGCTAAAAATCAAAATGGTTGGCTTGCTTTTTAGTTTATCCGACATGGAAATTCCTGAAAAAGCAAAGGTTTTTTACGAACGCCCCATAGCAGCCAAGGTTGGTAATTTTGATTTATCTGTCATTTGCGATTGTTTGGTGGCGGCTCCTTTGCCTTTTAATAAGCCTACCAAACCCTATTTTTTTCTACAAGAGTTCAAAAAGAAAAGGGGCGAAAAAAACGACCCCGAAGGCCAGTTATTAACGGCCATGCTCATAGCTCAACAAAAAAACCAAGACAATAAAACCATTTATGGGGGATATTTATTCGGTAGTATTTGGAACTTTGCAACCCTTTTGGGCGATAATTATTGCGTAAGTCGCCAATACGATGCCACAAAGAAAGACGACCTCCTTCAAATCGTTTTTATACTTCGCAAACTCAGAGAGTTAATTTCGAACCGTTAGGTATAAGTCATAGAAGTTGGGAGGCAGTATTGAGGAGATTTGAGTGCTGGACAATTGTATAAAATGTAAAGCAATTCTCCCGAATTGCAGTCCCCGCAATTCGGGAGAATTGCTTTACACCTAATTTCTTCGCTTTTCGGAATGTATCCGTAGGGGGCCATCTCGAAGTCAGTGGTTGAGGTTTTGTAAACGCCTGATTTCCTAAACAGATACAAACACTTTGTCTGAACTAGAATCTCCAATATATACGACTGGATTCGCTCATTTCAGTACAAATTCATTTTTCTAAGGGTATCTGTTTTTGCTTGATTTTACAAATAATCAATATCCGATAAGTGAGTTCAGTTGATTATAAACACAAAGCGTAGGCAAGATTTTAACCTTGCCTACGCTTTGTGCTTATTGGTTACAAATTAATCCAACAAACTACGATATTCAGAATCTTTGGCGGGGTTAATGGCCTTGGTGGCCGTGCTTGGGGCGTCTATTTTTACCAAACTGATTTCGCCATTGTTAAAGGCATCGAGCATGGCTTGGCCTTTATCCGACAAAATTCCGTTTTGAATATCAACCGAATTAATAAAATCAGACGACAAATCCATGGCTCGTTTCATTTCGCCTAGTTTTTTGCTCATGTCGTCTTGGATATATTCCA
>JAYWHL010000167.1:0-3905 GCA_043777715.1 Cytophagaceae bacterium
GTAGTAAGCAAGAGCAGATTTAAATTATAACTTACTTATTATCAAATACTTACTGAATATTTTAAATGATTTAGGAGATAGCACAACCATCTAAGCATCAATCTTCCACATACTACTTCCCAACGCCCGCCCCGCAATACTGTTTTATGTATTTTTCTACCCAAACTTGGCCTAGGTCTTTGTAGAGGTAGTTCCAGGTTTTGCAGGCTTCATCTTTTTGTTTGAGGTTCATCAAACTCGCTCCTTTGTTAAACAAAGCCTGTACGTTTTGGGGGTCTAGGCCAAGGCACAAATCAAAATTTTGAATGGCTTCTGTAAATCGGTTTTGTTTGTAATAATCTATGCCTCTTGCAAAATAGGCTTCGGCACTTTCTTTCTTGGTTTGGGGGTCTTCTGCTTGTAAATTATTGCCATAGCCAAACTCATACCGTACTTCCGTGGTAACGGCTCGCCCATTAAAAGTGGCAGGAAGCCAACGGCCATCATAAGCCAAAATGGCATCGGCTAGGCGGTCGTTGAGGCGAGCGTCCGAACTTTGGTCTATCCAAAGGTTTTCTACTTTACCTCGCTTTGTTACCGTAAAACGTACCCTAAATTTATTGGTTTTGTTAAAATTGGGTCTAAAACGCTCTTCAATACTGGCAAAAGCAAAACCATAAGCCTGCGTAAAATCTTTATCTATTGCCCGAAGTTTTGGATATACAAATCGAGTCATTTTAAACAGTGTGTCGTCTATGCTTGGTCGCATATTGGGATATACAAATTTTTGATTGATAAGATCTTCTAGCTTCATAGACGACCTCACAAAATACGATTTGCTTAGTTTATAATCGGGTAAATCATAGTTTATGGCCGTTATAATCAGCTCATTGTCAGAGGGTTTGTCTATCTTAAAGGTTTCTTGATTGCCAAAAAACAAAATGCCATTATCCACACTATACGACAATTTATTTTCGGTTTGAGCCGTAACCGTTTTTACTAAATTTTGAGCATCAAAGGCCAAAATCATATCGGCGGTTAGCTCGCCAGTATTGTCAATGGCTTTGCTTCCGTCTTTCATTTCCACCTTAACCCTATTCCAAACGCCCACCAAGCTGATATTTGCCGTGGGTCTGAGTTTGGGCAAATCTTGGGCAAACAAATTTGGGCTAATCAAAAGAAAGAGAAGTAAGCCAAGTATTTTCATGTTTATTATTGGTTTTGAAGAATTATAAATACAAATCTCTTTTTTGTTTCTTAAATTAACAACAAAAGCCCGAAGTTTGATAATGAATTAACAAAAATTAAGAATTTTATTACCAGACCAAAAACCAAGAACTATCAAAAACTTTGATACTTTTGTTTCAAATAAATTCAGAAAACACCCTTTTCAAATGACTAATTGGCGACATCAAAAAATAGCAAAATGGCTGGCGGGCTGTATCAGGTTTTGGCTGGGGTTTATTCTTTTTTCGGCAGGAGTAACCAAACTCTTTGGGGGTAATTTTATCCAAATCATCGGCCCACCCCAACTAGAAGAAACCCTTGCCCAATACAACCTTGCTTTTTATGCCGTTTTTATAGCCTACTGCCAAATTATTATTGGTTTTATGCTCATCGTAAAGCGGTTTGCTACGTTGGGGGCGGTGATGGCCGTACCTATGTTTGGCAATATTTTGATGGTGGTTATCTCCCAACATTGGCAAGGTACGCCCTTTGTGGTAGGGTTTTTCTTGATTTGTAATATTTATTTACTGTGTTTTGATTACCACAAAATTAAATTTTTGATGATTGATGTTTATGATACTGAACTTCAAAACCTAGCCTTCAAACGCAAAAACCTTGGCCTAGACCTAGCCTATACCGCAGGCTTGGTGTTGGTACTTTTGGGCGTAATGTTACGAAACGTTATCGGTCAGCCTTGGGCTGTTGGCATGGCTTGGGCAGGAATGCTCTCTTTTTTACTTACGTTTTTACTTTCAAAATTTTGGGGAAAGCCTCAATAAGTCTGCCCTTTTCCCCAATTCGGTCTATACATCTTCCCCTTTTTTTGTTAAAAAAAGCCCGTTGGTCGTAAAGCGTTTCAAGATACCTAATTTTGGCTTTACATTTAGTTGTATAGCTACTCAAAGCAAAAGTTTGAAACGTTTTTAAACCTGCTTCTCAACTGTAAATTTTTACGAATATGCCAAAAATATTTTTACTTTTCTTGCTCATTATCAGCAATATAGCTTTTTCCCAAAACGAAAAACAGACTTTTAATCTCAAAGGTTCTGTGGCAGATAGTGTTTCCAAAACAGCCCTAGGCAATGCCTACATAAAGCTAGATAATCAACGAACGGGCTATACCAAAACCATAATTTCGGACACAAAAGGCCAGTTTATGTTCAAAGACCTACCCAAAGGAGGCTACGCTTTTAGCATAACTTTTGTGGGCTATCAAAGCATTAAGAAACGCATCAGGTTACAAGACCAAGACCTAGACATGGGCGTAGTTTTACTGAAAGACGATGCCACCGCTTTGGCCGAAGTAAACATCAAGGGGAGGTTAAGTACAGGCAGCCAAAAGGCTGATACTGTGCAGTTTAACGCCAAGGCTTTTAAGGTGAATGTTGATGCCACAGCCGAAGATTTAGTAGAAAAACTACCTGGGGCCACCACCGAAAACGGTAAAATGCAGATTCAGGGCGAGGAAGTGAAGCAAGTAATGGTGGACGGTAAATTATTTTTTGGAAAAGATGCCACCGCCGCCCTAAAAAACCTCCCTGCCGAGGTTATAGACAAGATTCAGGTTTTTGACCAACAAAGCGACCAAGCCCAGTTTACGGGCATAGACGATGGAAATACTCAAAAAACGCTCAATATTATTACAAATCCTGCCATGCGAAATGGCCAATTTGGCCGACTGGCCGCTGGTTATGGTACCAACGATACTTATCGGGCTAATGGCGTGATTAATAATTTTGATAATGCCCGACGAATCACGGTTTTGGGACAGGGCAATAATTTGAACCAACAGAATTTTTCGTCAGAAGACCTGCTGGGTGTTTCGAGTGGGGCAGGCCGCCAACAGCGAGGTGGCGGTGGGGCAGGTGGCAACCGTGGTGGAAATGGTGGCCAAGGGGGGAGTTTTGGAGGTGGGGCTGGTGGTGGCGGTGATGCCAGTAGTAATTTTTTGGTAGGTAACCAAAGCGGCCTAAACACCACCAACGCTTTGGGGCTGAATTATTCTGACGATTGGGGCAAAAAAGTGAAAGTTACGGGAAGTTACTTTTTTAATCAGGCCCAAAACCTAACCAACGACAATACCTTTAGGCAATATTTGGCATCTGGCACCAATGGCCAACAGTATTCCGAAACGGGTAAAGACGAAAGTAATAATTTTAGTAATCGTGCCAATATGAGGATAGACTACAAGATAGACGACAACAATTCGGTGTTGATAAGCCCAACGATTAGTATTCAAAAAAATCATCTTTCTACGGGCTTTAATGGCCAAACTATGCTGAATACCAGTAAGTTAAACGAATCATTGAGCCTTTTGATTTCTGACCAAACGGCCATTAATTTTTCAAACAATGCCCTGTTCAGGCACCGATTCGCCAAGCGAGGTCGTAATCTTACTTTTAACCTCAACAACGCTTTTAACAACAAAACAGGAGATAATTCACTCAATTCGAGCAATATTTTTTATGGAACCAGACCCTCAATCAAGCTACTGAACCAACAGTCTAACTCAAATGCAGCCACTTGGAGTATTGGCTCTAGTGTTACGTATTCTGAACCCATCGGCAAAAAAAACATGACGACATTTGTGAGTTTGGGGGTAAATTATAACGAAAATAATTCAGAAAAACTGGCCTATAACTTTTCCGATACCGAACGCCTCTACAATCGGCTTGATACGCTTTTGAGTAATTCGTTTG
>JAYWHL010000168.1:0-3893 GCA_043777715.1 Cytophagaceae bacterium
ACCGTACTCATCATTTTACTTACTCATGCCAGTTTTGCACAACAAAACCTTTCGGTAGAAAACTACGAAGCCCAGCTCAAAACACAGCCAAATGCAAAACTCTTGGACGTGAGAATGCCCAAAGAATTTGAAAAAGGGCATTTACCCAACGCCATAAACATAGATTGGCGAGATACCGAAACCTTTAGGAAACAAACGGCAAGCCTTGATAAATCTCAGCCCCTTTTTATCTATTGTTTGTCGGGAGGGCGGAGTGGTTCGGCGATGGAATATCTTGTAAAAGAAGGTTTTAGTAATGTAGCCAATTTGGACGGAGGATACCTAAAATGGACTGCCAAAAACAAGCCTAGCGTTGCCGATGTAAAAGTAGATGAACATCAGGAATACACAGGGGCTGATTTTGATAAGTTATTGACCGACAAGCGGTTAATAATGATAGATTTTTATGCAGAATGGTGTGGGCCTTGCCAAAAAATGTTGCCCATTGTGCTAAAACTCAAAGACGAAATGGTAACAAAAGTAAATGTTGTGAAGGTAGATTCCGACAAAAATAAAGACCTTATGGCCAAATTTAATATTGACGAAATACCAACATTTTTGTTTTTTAAGGATAAAAAATTAGTAAACCGAGTACTTGGCTACATGACAGAGGACACCATGAGAATGTTGATAAAAGAGGGTTTGGAGAAGTAGCCTAGCGACCTATTTATTGCATTAAATCAACTTTCCTATTTGTACTTTTAGTCCCTTTAAGATGCGATAAATATCAAAAATTTCGGCACCAACACAAGAAAAATCTTTACTTATGGCATATTCGTTATTGACTAAAGTCATAAAAAACCAGTCTCGGCCTATCACGTAACTGCCAAAAATTGGCTTTTTATTATCGTTTAGGCGTTGTGCCACTAACATAGCAATCAAAGCCTGACCTCTTGGGTCTCCATTAGGGTCGGTTTGTCGTTTATATTCGTTCAAGCAAAAATAAGGCACTTTGGGGTTACGATAGCCCGAAGCAATCATGCCATCAACCCTACCCGTCAGTTCATAGTCTCCGATGGTTGCGGTAAGTTCTCGTTCCAAAAAATAGGAATATTTTTCATTGGCAATATCCGAAAAAACGATGACAGGGCTGATTAATTTATTTTCAAGTTCTACTTCGTTCCAATCGTCTCCGCCCAAGGTGGCATAGTTTTGGCTCAAATATGATAGATACCTAGTTTCATAAGCATCAGGCTGATGTTCAAAGGCTAATAACTCTGCTAGGATAGAAGAGTTATGGATTTGTTTTAGCCCAAAAGTATCATCAATTTTATCTAAAGTCCATTCTTTAAAATTGCTCTTTTGCATGATTTTACTTTGATTTAAGCACAAATTTAAGCAATTTTGATGAAAGCTACCTTTTCTTTTAGATTTGATTAAACGATAACTTACACGGGTAAAAAAATTCTTCGCTTTGAGTGAAGACTTCCTTTGGCCTTGATTTATATTTCTGTATAAATCATAGTAGAATTGTCTGACCACTAGATATTTTTTAAAAATATAACTTATTGAAAATAAGAAGATTGAATCCAAAATTTCAAGTTATAGCTTCTAAAAACAGTAAAAGTCAATTACTGTATCAAAATGACTAAAAATCCTGATGTTCTTTGTTTAGAAAATAAAAATCATACGATACAGAATATAGCCCTCTCCAGCATTTTTTTGGGTGGGACTTACCTTTTTTTTATACAATCTCTACCAAATGTAAGTTGGCTAGGCTGTATATTTTCGATGGTATTATATTGTTTATTTTTGGGGATAATAGCTTACTCTTTCCCCAAAAAATACTATTTCGATTCAAAGGAAATTACAATTGCCGACCACAAAAATGAGTTTTTGGCTCAAATACCAGTGAGTGATGTGTTGTCATGGAATCATTATAGCGTACGTAGAGATAGGAGGGGTAGGTCTGTAGATACTGTTAGGATAAATACAAGTGATGGCGATATAACTTTTAAAAAAGATGATTTTAAGAATTACGATGAAATGATAGCCTACTTTGAAAATTCAGAGATTGTTAGAGATGAAAGCCTTGATGATAGTGTAAGTACAAAAGACCTTGATATTTTTTCTAAATTAGATTCTGTTTTTGTGTCAATGGCAATTATTGGGCTAGTCATTCTGCCTATACTTTTTTGGTCGATTACCCGTAAAAAAGTTGAAACTAATGAAATCTTATACTTTGAAGGGCGTATCGAAAAAATCGAATATCTCCCAAAACATCATGATATCATTCTTACTTTGGCGGGTGTTTCAGATTGTAATTTTTCGATTACAGAAACAGCAGACGTTGATTTTTTTAAGGGATATGTCATTATTAATTACAAAGAGACTTATACACAGCTAGGGAAAAAAATCAGAATTGGTATCTCAAAAAGTGAATATGATTGGCAAATAAAAGACACTTTTATTCGTAAATTCAGCAATAAAAAAATGGATATTATTAACTATACCATCATTGAGTAATACAAAAACCTCTAACCAATGCCTTTAACAATTGACAAACCCGTAACCACAAGAACAGGAGAAGAGCTTGATATTGAGGTACTTAATCGTTATCTTACCCAAAACATTAAAAACATTGAGCCAATCCTTGAGGTTAGTCAGTTTCCTGGGGGCTATTCAAACCTTACTTATTTGCTCAAAAGTAAAACCAATGAATATGTATTGCGGCGGCCACCTTTTGGGGCAAAAATAGCCTCCGCCCACGATATGGGGCGAGAGTTTAGGGTATTGTCTAGCCTAAAAGGGCATTATGACAAAATACCAATGCCTATTGTTTTTTGCGAAAACGATGAGATATTAGGTTGTCCATTTTATATCATGGAACGAGTGCAGGGTATTATTCTAAGAGCCAAAGATGCTCAAAACGAAGCCCTTAGCCCTGCCCTAATGGCTCAATTGTCGGGTAATTTGATAGATAATTTGGCCGATTTACACAATTTAGACCTCCAAAAAACGGGTTTGGGCAACCTTGGCAAGCCCGAAGGCTACGTGAATCGCCAAGTGGAAGGTTGGATAAAACGTTATCACAATGCCATTACCGACGACCTGCCCAACATGATAGCCATTGGCGAGTGGATGCAGCAACATTTACCCAAAGCCCAAGCACCCGCCTTTATTCACAACGACTATAAATATGACAATGTGGTGCTTAACCCACACAATATCAGCGAGATAATGGCCGTTTTAGACTGGGAAATGGCCACCGTTGGCGACCCACTCATGGACTTGGGAGCGGCCTTGGCCTATTGGTCAGAAGCCAGCGACGAGCCTTTTACTAAGTATTTTAACCTTACTTGGTTGCCGGGAAATCTTAGTCGTGAAGAGGTTGTGAGCCGATACGCCCAACGCACAGGCAGAGACGTGTCGGAGATTGTTTTTTATTATGTGTATGGCCTCTATAAAAATGCCGTAATTGCCCAACAAATCTATGCCCGTTGGAAGGCAGGTTTCTCAAAAGATCCACGCTTTGAAGGGCTTATCGAAGGCGTAAAACTCTATGCAAAAATGGGTATCAAAGCCATTGCAGCTAATCGGGTAAGTGGGTTTTGAGAGTAAGCTATAGGCTTTGGGCAAAATAGGCTATAAGCAAAAATACAAGAAAGTAGAAACGAATAGCATTTGTCCCCACTTTCAAAATTGTTCAGCAGTTACAGATATTCACAAATTAGCCTAAAGCCTATTGCTTATGGCCTAATGCAAAAAAATCATGAAAAAACTATACTTTTTACTTTTCATACTTTCTCTAAGTAATGTAAGCAAAGCAACGCATATTTTTGGGGGAGATTTTTCGATGGTTCGTTTGCCCGTTCAAGGCAATAGATTCAAAGTTGGCCTCACGATATATATAG
>JAYWHL010000169.1:0-3870 GCA_043777715.1 Cytophagaceae bacterium
TCTTTTCAGACAGCGATAAGACGACTTATTGATACAAAGCTAGTAAATATGCCCCAAAAACCGAATTTTTGATAGAATTAGCGTATTTTTAGATTCTAAAAAACTAAAAAATATGGTTCAACTATAATTTATACGGGATGAACGTTGGTAGAGTTCAAAACCCTGCAAGCGTTAATCTAAACACCGTTGAATTAATTGTTCAATTTCAATAGCTTAGATACTTCATGCCTTAGTGGCTTTTTAAACTCCTATTTCACACAAAATAAATGTTCAAAATATACGCATCTTCGGCTGGTTCGGGCAAAACCTACACATTATCAAGAGAGTACATGAAACTTTCGTTGATGAACGACCCAGGTCGAGGTAAATTCAATCCTTTTTATTTCAAACACATCTTGGCAGTAACCTTTACCAATTTTGCCGCCAACGAAATGAAAGAGAGGATTTTGAGCAATTTTGAAAAACTAGGCAATTATTATAACCTAGACCCTAAATCTCAAAAAAAACTCAATCCGCTTATCGAACAATTATTGGAGGCTATCAACGAAATTCAAGAAGAAAAACTAGGCAAAAGCGATTTAATTTGGCGTAGTCAGCAAATATTTAGCACTATTATTCATCATTATTCCGACTTTTCGGTCAGCACCATTGATAGTTTTGTGCAAAGGGTGGTAAAGGCGTTTTCGGAAGAATTGGAACTACCTTTTAATTTTGAAGTAAGCATAGAACAAGAGGTTTTACTAGCCGCTGCCATCGAAAAATTGGTTACTAAGATTGGCCAAACTCAAAGTGGCTATTTGACCAAAGCGATTGTTCAGTTTGTGGGAAACAAACTCGAAAATGGCAAAAGTTGGAATACCGTAGCCGAAGAACTCCAAGTGTTTGGAAGAGACGTACTAGACGAAAAATTTGAAGTTTCATTATCCAAGATAAACCAACTAAGTACTTTTGAAATTTTACAAATCAGAAAAAACCTTAACGAATATATCAAAAATTGTCGCCACGGTTTGACCCAAAAGGCTAATCAAATTCTTGAAATAATTGAAGCTAATAGTTTGATAGCCAAAGACTTTTATCAAGGTTCAAAAGGGCTTCATAGCTATTTAAAGAAGTTTGAAGCTGATTTTGACCTCGAAGACACCACCCCCAACAAATACGTTTTAGAAGGCATTAATGATGGAAAATTTTATACCAAAAAGAAAGGAAACACCTCGATTGAAAACACAATTGATAGCATTGCCCAAAGCCTAATTGAAGCAATCAATGAGATAGAAGGCCAAAAATTTGAGATGATTCCCAAGTTTAATTTGTTCAATAATCTGCAACAACATTTTTACAAAATATCCCTTTTGGCTGAAATAAAGACCGAATTAGATATTTTACAGCAAGAGAACGCCACCATTCATATTTCCAATTTTAATAAAGCCATTTTTAAAATTGTCTCCACCGAACCGATTCCGTTTATTTATGAACGCCTTGGCGAACGCTACCAGCATTTATTGATAGACGAATTTCAAGATACTAGTATCGTTCAATGGCAAAATTTCTTGCCCCTCATCAGCAATTCCTTAGGTTATGGCAATTTCAATTTGGCCGTTGGAGATGCCAAACAGGCCATTTATCGATGGAGAGGTGGCGAAATGGAACAGATTGTCCACCTCCACGAAAAAAAAATCAACAAATTATTAAGCAAGAACGACCCAGGCGAATATTTAAAAGACCATTACGATAACCTCAGAGGCCAAATCCTAGCGGGTAGTCTGAATACCAATTATCGGAGTTGTAAAGAAATCATTGCGTTTAACAACCAACTTTTTGAATTTATAAAAAACAATTATGCTGGAAAATTTCCACTTTTAACCTCGGTTTACAACCAAGATTTCAAACAGGAAACTCCGCCAACGCCGCTATCAGGAGGACATATTCAGATAGATTTACATCAAGAAAAAATCGATAATTGGGAGGAGGAAATAGTATCAAAAATCGAAGAAATTACTTTACAGGGCTTTAATTTTTCAGATATTGCGATACTTTGTCGAGGAAACAAAGACGCCAAAAAAGTAGCTATCTACCTCAAAAACAAGGGAATAGACGTAGTTTCAGAAGATTCCCTTTTGTTGAGTGCCTCTGCAATTATCAACTTTGTAATCTCTATTTTACAGGTAATTCACTCGCCCCAAATGGCTTTGGTAAAATATCAAGCCATTTATTTATACTTTCAAACCCTTCAAAACCGAGTACCAAATCAGGAAGAAAGTTTATTGATAAAAGAAGCCATTGAAGACCCAAGCGGTGCTGCGTTTTTTGATTTTTTTGAAAAATTCGATATTAAAATAGACCAAGCCCGTTTTCAACAATCAACGGTTTATGAAATGGTTGAATTTATCTTAAAATATTTTGACCTCTATGAACAAAAAAATGAACTCAATTATATTTTCAGGTTTTTAGACGTTGTGATTGAATTTTCGAGTACAAAAAGTGGACATCTCATCGATTTTTTACAATATTGGACAGAGAAAAAAGATAAAATTTCGATTATTTTGAGTGCAACAGCCAACGCAATCAAGGTTACGTCTATCCACAAATCGAAGGGGCTTGAATTTCCAGTGGTTATTGTACCTAACTGCCAATGGGAAACTGTTCCCAAAACGGGTTCGGCCATGTATGTTTCGTTAGCTGAGATGCCTTATCCTGAACTAGAAATCAGTAACAACGGGCAACTCAAAAAACTAGATGTGGGTTTGGTTACGATAAATAAAGAACTTTCAGAAACACAATTATCAGAAGTTTATGCGACTGAAATGGAACGCACTTTTATCGAAAACATCAACCTTTTGTATGTTGCCCTAACTCGCCCTACCCATCGTTTGTATCTGATTATCAACGAAAAACTAACTGAATCTAAAGCCAATACGCCCCATGTTGGGTATTTGTTGAGAGACTTTCTGACCGAAAAAAACCTTTATCATAATACAACAGACGAATGTATTTTTGAACAAGGAAATACTTTTGTTCAAGATAAACCAAAATCAAAAACAGAAAAAACGATTGAAATTGAGAACATTTTTGTGAATGATTATACTCAAAAATTGAAGCTAAGAACAACCGCCGATAAAGTTTTTGACTTAGAAGAATTTAAAAATAGCAAAGACTGGGGCAATAAAGTACACGAGGCATTGGCACTTGTCAATACCAAAGCCGACATTGATGATGCTTTGTTTTACTCGCTTTCAAAAGGGCATATCAGCAAAGAAGAAAAAGAAAAAATGGAAAAAAGCATAAATGAAGTCATAGAAATTTCAGAAATAAAAATGCTGTATAGTACTGAAAACCAAATATTTAACGAAAAAGAAATACTTAGCAAAAAAGGAATTTACCGCACCGACCGTACTGTGATTTTACCAGATGGTTCTGTATTTATCGTGGATTATAAAACAGGTCAAAAATCAGAAAGCCATGTAAAACAAGTTGCCCAATACCTTCGATTGTATCGCCTTATGGGCTATGAAAACGTAAAAGGCGTTTTGGTATATTTACAAAACCTTGAAATAGAATGGGTTGCGTAATTAATCCTGTTTTTTCAATAAGAAATCTACCCAATAAACAACAAAGCCTTTAAGATTTCTAACCCCAAGTAGGACAAAATGAATAATAACCTTGGCCGTAGTTCTTCTAATTTTACTACACAAATCATTCATTAAACAATTTGCTAAAAAAAACCGTTTTTAGGTCGTATTTTTGTTTATTAATTCGCCAAAAACTTAACAACAAACACATTGAAAAACATAAGAAATTTTTGTATCATTGCCCACATCGACCACGGCAAAAGCACCCTTGCAGACCGCCTCATTGAGTTTACGAAGACCGTCT
>JAYWHL010000170.1:0-3866 GCA_043777715.1 Cytophagaceae bacterium
TCCAAAACACAGTTGCTGGCAGTACTGTCAAAACCCTTTCATCAAAAACCCGTGGTGTATAGCCGTAGGGTAAATTTTGAGGTAAAAGGCTGGTTTTCAAAACTAAAATACCGTGCCACTAATCAAGTGATTGCCATTACCGATATTATCAAAGAAAATCTTGAAAAAATAGGCTTGAAAAACGTAAAAGTTATTACGGATATTATTGAAAATCAAGACATTAACCATCGAAGAGCAAAGCAATTAATAGAAGAAAATAATTGGCAAAACAAGAAAATTATTGCCACCGTAGCCGCCCTCACTTCCGAAAAAGACCCCCATACCTTGGTGCGAGCCATTACTCATTTATATACCATTAGGCAAGATTTTGTTTTTCTTCACTTTGGCGATGGTAAGCTCAAAACCGAAATCGAAAAAGGGATTAATTTCTTGAAAATCAGCGATATATATCAATTGTTAGGTCATCAAAACGATGTGCAAGACTTTTATGCTGTTTTTGATGTTTTTGTGCTTGCCTCCAAACAAGAAGGTCTGGGTAGTAGTATTCTCGAAGCCTTCGTTCAGCGAGTGCCAGTGGTGGGTACAAGGGCAGGCGGCATAACCGAAACCCTTGAAAACTGTGGCCTGTTGTGTGAAATTGGCGATGCCGAAGGTTTGGCAATGGCTATTGATAAATTGTTGATAGACAAAGTATTAAGTGAAAAATTATCCCAAAATGCTTTTGAAAAAGCCAACAAAAAACACAGTAGCGAAACAGTTTGTCAGGCTTATTTTGAGGTTTTTGAAAAGCTAATTTCTGAGTAATTTATGTTCAATTACAAGGCAATAAATCTCTTTCTGATGCCAATCAAAACAATAATGAAAAAATTGTAGCCAATAAAAAAAACAGAAATATATTGGCCCAAACCAAAGGCCAACATAAAGGCCATAATGAGCAAATGAAACCCCAGTCCATACATAGAAACGAGGGTCATAAACCAATTTGGAAATCCTTTAGATTTATAGGCATCGGTATCTAAAAAATGAATGATTTTGTCGTAGATTCTATAAAAAATGGTATAAAAAAAGAAAAGTAGATTTACCCATTTTTGCTCTTCGTTCGGAAAAGCCACGGGCGATTCCACCTCAAATATTTTACTCGTTACGTCTCCGCCTATCGAGATATATCTTAAAATCAAATAGTAATAATTATAGAGTGTGCCTTGTAGCTCTATGCTTACAAACGCCCCTAGGGTTATCCAAAGGGGTATTTTGAAGGTGTAATCTATGCAAATCAAGAAAATAAAATTTAAAATAAAATCAAAAACACTGTCCAAATACCTACCCGTATAAGAAGGCGTGTTTTTGATACGTGCCAGTTCGCCGTCGGCAGCGTCTATGATAGATTTTAAGATTAATAATACACCCGCTTGCCAAAAATAACCTTTTAGGATACAAAAAGCCGCCAGCAAGCCAACCACACCAAAAAGTAGGGTAACGTGTATGGGGGTAAAAGCTGTTTTTTTTAGTTGCTGGGCAAAAATAGTTGCTGGCAATCTACCATAATCGGACAAATCGAAAAATTTGTCTTGAGGAGCAAGTTTAGACATTCAAATAATGGATACTAGGTAAAAAAATATCGTAATGCACAAAGTGCGTTTCATCGTATCTTATTTAACTAGCTAAAGGGGTATTTCGTTTCAAAATAAATTTAAATCTTCTATGCTATTGATTTTTTGAATGTTCACTTGTGAAGTACTTTCGTTCAAAACGCCTGCCAAAGATTTGTTGGTAACGTCGGCGTGGTTTAGGTTAAACTTTAACTCTGTTTTTTGTTCAATCAAAGCAATCGGTACTTGAAAAGTTTGGTATTGGCCAAACGAAAAATCAGCTTCGGTGATGTCCTCTATCAAATTTTTTTGGCTAACTATATATCCCGAAGCCTTTAGTTTTTCTTGGGTATCTCCAAAAACCACAATTTTCCAAAATTCTTCTGGAATTTGCACATCTGTACCCACAAAAACCTTGTCGGTGGCTTGCATAACTGGCCCAGCAAAAATATTTATTTTGATGTTTTTTTTGCGGGCATTGTCCAAAATATAGTTTTCTAAGCCTTGCCACAGCGACTTTCCTCTGTTAAAATCTCCGTGTTGGGGGCTTGCATTTGTAAGATGATACGTATCGTTATTGGCTTTGATGGCTTGGGCCACATCGTCGCCCCAAACGGGGTCTTCTCGCCTTACCAAATGGCCAAGGTCAAAGTCGTTTCCTGCATAAAATTTGGCCCAAATCTGTGCCGAAGCCTCAATCCGTTTGTCCATAAACCAACGGTCGTTGCCAATGGCCTTGCGGGTTGGGATTCCCTGTTTTATTTTATTGTAAGACGGCCCATCAAAATTGACAGCCGTAAAATAAGGTAACCTCCGCAACTTATTCATTATCAGGCTATAATGGATATACTTTAACTCAATTTCTTTTTCCGTACCTATCAGCACGGCGGCATCATGTGTTTGGTTTTTATTGAGCAAAGGCAATGAAACTTTTGTGCCAAGAAAATTTTCGTCAAAACCTTGCCTGTTGGCATAGTCGGGGTCTATTTCTATTTTTTCTTCAAAATTTTCTGGAATACTATTGATATTATTTACATGAGTTTGGGGGGCATTAACCCCTGCATTGATGCTTATATTTTGAGAAATTTGCCCTAAACTTACGGTAATTTGTAGTGGGATATTTAACTGAATACTTTGGGAGGTATTGTTCATACTATTTTCATTTTGAGGAATCGTTTCTATCGTTTCCGTTGGTTTGGTAAGGGTCGTTTCTTGAATGTTCTTTGGTTTTGGGCGTTCGTTGCCTTGTCCAAGCATGGCCGTAATGAGGTTCTGACTAAGCGAATTTTCTCTTAATTTCCTCACAATCCTACTTACCCGAATGCCCTCATTGGCGAGCCATTTTATCAAATCCGTATTTACTTTTCCTTGGTCGTTGGCAAAAATTGCTGCACCATTGAGTCCCAAAAATGCCTCTGGGTGATCTGGGTGTCGTGCAGGAACGCCCATGTGGTGCAAGGCCACTACCTCCCATTGGTCATTAAAAACAGGTGCCCCCGACGACCCAGGCGTGGTATCGGTGCTATACCAAAGCGTATCGGCGTTTTCTTTGCGTTCTATGAGTTGGTTTTCTCTGATGGCTATTTGCTTGGGTTTGCCTTCGGGGTGTTGGATAATAGACAGGTATTCGCCCACGATAACTTTACCCAATTGGTCGTTGAGGCGTAGGTAACCAAAATTATCAAGGAGGTCGCCCGATTGAGACCTTGGGGCAACGGCTACTATCGTAAAGTCCAGGGCTGGGTCTGAAAAAAAACACTCGTCAGGTAGAAGTTCAAAGAGCCGTATGCTTTCTTGAAGTCCCTCTGTATCAGTCTGATAATTAAATTCGGCCAAACTTTCCTTGGTCATATCCTTAGTGGGCAACACATGATGATTGGTAATCATTAATCGGTTCGACACTAAAAATCCCGTACCAAACCCCTGCGGTTTTTTGTTGGCATCTCTGATATTTACCCTGCAAACGGCTTGGCCACAAAGATACCCTTCCTGAAAATAACTAAAGGGAAGGAGGTCGTTTTGGCCAGTAATTCGCTCCACAAAACTCTGCATTGGCTCTATGCTTTGGCCAAGGTCTGACTGGTGTTGCACAAACTGAATACGCCTCGTTATATTTTCAGGACTTTCGATTTGGTCAATACTTTTGCCAATTACTTTTTTTAAGAGTTTCTCTACATTAGGCAAACCATCGGCCGAGGCTTGGATATAATCTTTATTGATAAACATAGGTAAGAGTGATTTATGAATGAAACAAAAGAAGTTGAGCATTGAAGCGGA
>JAYWHL010000171.1:0-3866 GCA_043777715.1 Cytophagaceae bacterium
TTGAATTTAACAGATAAAATAAATGCTGAAAACAAGCTAATTTGGACAGCCCCCGCAGGAAACTGGACGCTTTATGCCATTTTTCAAGGTTGGCATGGCAAAATGGTAGAGCGTGGCGGGCCAGGTGGCGAAGGTGATGTAATTGACCATTTTTCGGCAAAATCTATCCAAAATTACCTTTCGGCTTTTGACAAGGCTTTTGCCAAAACCGATGTGTCGAGTATGCGGGCTTTCTTCAACGATTCGTATGAGGTGGACGATGCCCGTGGACAATCGGACTGGACAGAAGCCCTTTTTGATGAATTTAAAACCCGCCGTGGCTACGACCTCCGTAATTATTTACCCAACCTTTTTAGTAAACAAAACACCGACCTCAACCACCGTGTTTTATTTGATTATAGAAGCACCATCGGCGATTTAATTCTTGAAAAATATACTTCGGAATGGGCAAAATGGGCTAGAAATCGAGGCAAAATCGTAAGGAATCAGGCCCACGGCTCGCCAGCCAATACCCTCGATTTGTATGGCGTGGTGGATATTCCCGAAACTGAAGGGACAGATTTACTGCGTATCAAATTTGCGTCGTCGGCCGCTAATGTGATGGGCAAAAAATTGGCTTCGTCCGAATCTGCTACTTGGGAAAACGAACATTTTTTATCTAATTTATCAGACGTAAAACGGGCCTTAGACCTCTTTATGGTTGGGGGTATCAACCATATTTTTTATCATGGCACCAATTATTCGCCCAAAGAAGCCCCTTTTCCTGGGTGGTTGTTTTATGCGGCGGTGCATTTTACGCCCCATAATCCAATGTGGAAAGACTTTGGAACATTGAATAAGTACGTGGCTCGTTGCCAAACCTTTTTGCAAGATAGCAAGGGCAACAACGACCTACTGTTTTATTTCCCCATCACCGACCGCCTAACCGAACCTTCGCCCAAAGGATTATTAGAGCATTTTGATGGCGTAACGCCCGAATTTAACGGTACAGATTTTAAAGATTTAGGTCAAAAACTGTTGGACAGAGGCTATGGTTTTGATTTTATTTCTGATAAACAAATCTTGAATCTAAGTACCCAAAATCAAGAAATTTTAACTGGGGGTATTCGTTACAAAACGATATTAGTAGCTGAAATTGAGCAAGTTCCGCTCGAAACCTTTGAGAAATTAGTTGCTTTGGCAAAACAAGGAGCAACGATTGTTTTCCATAAAAAACTCCCGACAGACGTGCCAGGCTTGGGTAATTTGGAAACGAGAAGACGTAAGTTTAAGGCATTGTTGGCGGAATTACACCTAGTGAACGCTGGCAAGGTTTTGAACCCTACCAGCGTTAGTTCGTTAGGTTTCTCCCAATCAAAAATAGGCAAAGGCTCAATTTTGGTAGGCGAAAACTTAGACGAAATGATGGCTTTTGCCAAAATCAATAGAGAAACCTTGGTTGATAAAGGTTTACAATTTGTTAGAAAAACCAATGCAAAAGGCAATGTATATTTTATCAATAACAAAGCGAAACAGCCCTTTGAAGGTTGGGTAAAACTAGAAGCCATTGCCAAAGCTGCGGCACTGTATAATCCTATGACGGGGGCCTTGGGCATGGCCAAATTCAATGCCCAAACCAACGAGATTTACCTGCAATTAGAACCTGCCGAATCGTGTATTCTTGAAACCTACAAAAGCCCAGTAAAAGGCAAAAATTATGCCTATTGGAAAGCCACAACCGAAGTCCAAGAATTGACAGGCACGTGGAAAATTACTTTTTTGGAAGGCGGCCCCACTTTGCCCCAAACCATAGCAACCAAAACGCTTGGCTCGTGGACTAATCTGGGTGATGAAACCTACAAAAATTTTTCGGGAACTGCTGCGTATTCTATTGATTTCAAAAATCCAAATACTTCAAAATCAGGTTATTACTTAAACTTAGGCAAGGTGGCCGAAAGTGCCAGTGTGAGTATTAATGGCAAAAATTTGGGTACACTTTTGGGGCCTAGTTACAAGGTTTTTGTACCTAATGCTTTGCTAAAAGCTCAAAATAATTTGGTTATAAAAGTATCAAATTCAATGGCAAATCACGTAATTGCTTTAGAAAAACAAGGCGTGGTTTGGCAGAAATTTTATAACATCAATATTTCGGCAAGGCGTAAAGAAAATTTGGGAGAAAATGGCTATTTTACTACGCTAAACTGGCAGTCCAAAGATTCGGGATTGTTAGAAAAAGTAACCCTGACGGCGGTGGTGGGTTTTTGATTTTTAAGAGGCTTTTGGCAATTAATTATTAGCCTGTTTTTTAGAAAATTACACTAATTAATTAGCTATATTGATTTTACAAATATCCCTACATTCTCAACATTTTAATCTTTAAAAACAATGGAATATCAATACCTCAAAGAGCATTTTAGTAATGCGGTTTATATCAATAAAAATGAGGAAAAAATAGGTTTTTTTGAGATGGGTTTTTGGCTTTTTAAAACCAAAGTCATCATCAATCAAAAAGAATATATCATAAAAAATACGGGTTTTTTGGGCAGAGAATTTACGATGTATAATGCTGAAAATCAAGAAATTGAAGCAGAATTGAAGTTGGGTTTTCTATATTGGAAAGTAATCATCATCCTAAACCAAAATCGACAGTATAGATTGGAAAGAACCAATTTTTGGGGAAGCAAATGGACGATTACCAACCAAAACGGTGAGCAGTTGATATTCCAAAAAAAGACTAGTTTTTTTGAACGTACAGGAACAATTACCTCAACCATGAGCAACAAAGCCGATGCGGATATGCTGTCAAGTTTGGGCGTGTTTTTGATATTTTTAGTGATAAGACGCAGAGTTGCGGCTTGGGTGTAGTTAGGCTTTGGCGATATAAAAATAGTTGAGCTACGCCTTTATTACCTATTTTTGTTCCTAGAATCTTCCAAATCTAAACAATATGCTTCAAAAAATAAAAGACCTTTCTAAGCAATTTGCTCCTCAAGTCATAGCCAATCGCAGACATTTACACAGCCACCCCGAACTTTCTTACAAAGAATACAATACCCAAAAGTACGTGGCCGAGCAACTCAAAAATATGGGTTTGCAGCCCGTTGAAATAGCCAATACGGGGCTAGTGGCCATGATAGAAGGCCGAAACCCCTCTCAAAAAATTATTGGCCTCCGTGCCGACATGGACGCCCTGCCCATTATCGAGGCCAATGAGGTAAGCTACAAAAGTCAAAATTTGGGTGTGATGCACGCCTGCGGGCATGATGCCCACACGGCATCGCTACTGGGTGTGGCACAGCTATTAACCAATCTCAAAGACGAGTTCGACGGTACGGTAAAGCTACTCTTCCAACCCGCCGAAGAAGTAGCCCCAGGCGGAGCAACGCTGATGATTGCCGATGGTGCTTTGCTCAATCCCGCCCCTGTTAATATGCTTGGCCAACACGTGGCCCCCAATATTCCCGTTGGTAAAATAGGGTTCAGAGAAGGAATGTATATGGCCTCGGCCGATGAACTGTATCTGACTGTAAAAGGAAAAGGAGGCCACGGTGCCATGCCCGAAATGGGTACAGACCCCGTGCTGATAGCCTCGCATATTATTGTGGCCATGCAACAAATTATTTCTCGAAACAGAAACCCAAGGTATCCTTCTGTTTTAAGTTTTGGGAAAGTGATTGCCAATGGTGCCACCAACGTTATACCCAACGAGGTATATATTGAGGGTACTTTTAGGGCAATGGACGAAGAATGGCGTGCCGAGGGCTTGGCCAAAGTAAAGAAAATTGCCGAAGGACTAGCCGAAGCCATGGGCGGAAGCTGCGAGGTATTTATTCAAAAAGGCTATCCATTCCTAAAAAACCACCCCGAACTCACCCGCCGAATGAAAG
>JAYWHL010000172.1:0-3862 GCA_043777715.1 Cytophagaceae bacterium
TCTTCTTTCAAGTCTGCATTTTTTACTAAAACTGATAAAGTTTTATTTTCTTCCAAAGCGAAATCCCCAGGTCTGTAAATTGCTCCCGAGATTGAAACTAGGTTCTCGAATTTTTCTAAGATAGGGTCTATTTTGATTACATCGCCATCTTGAAGTTTAAAAGTACCAAAATCTTCTTTACCTACTTCCATTAACTTTTTTTGCTTATCCGTATTTCTAATGATTTTGAGTTTCGATGAATACGAATCGTTGGTAAAGCCTCCAGCATAATTGATCAAATCTTTGATGTTTTCGGTGGGTAAAATTTCAAAAATACCATTCTTTTTTATTTTGCCTTCTAAAATAATTCTATTTGAAAAATTGCCTACTTGAACCACATCTTGATCTCTTAGGTTTACATCATTTTTAGAGTTTCCATTTACCAAAATGTCGTAAATATCAAGATTTGCTACCACTTTGTTTCCTCTAATCAACCGCACATCTCGCATTGTACCATATTCTGTAATTCCTCCTGCTTCATATATAGCATTAGAAATCGTTGCAAAGGCAGAAACTGGATAAGTACCAGGTTTTGAAACTTCTCCCAAAACACTAACTCTAACGGTTTTGAAATTACCTAACGTTAAACTCAATACAGAACCTCCACCGTTATCGCTTCTTAGGCTAGAGTAAATTTCTGATAGTTTGTTTAAGATGATAGACTTGGCTTGGTCTATTGATTTTCCAGCAACGTTTATGTTTCCAATCGTTCCTCCCATCCTTATAAAACCTTCAGGGGTAATTATTTTTTTGTCTTGAAAAACACTTATCCCGCTCACTTCAATCAAAAGTTCATCGTCTGGGCCAAGGATATAGTTTTTGGGAGTGGCAATTTTGAGGCTTCCTCCAAAACCACTTTTTGTATTATGAAAAAGCGAATATCCAAAGATTCTGTTTCTAAATTCTTCTTTTTCTTTGTTAGATTTCAGTTCCAACTCGTCCGCTTTTTTGGTAGAATCTTGTTTAGCTTTTTCCAAAGGGTCAAGGATTTGCTTGCGAGGTTGGTCGTCTAACCTTGAACCCGACTGAATCCTTGAACTACCCAAGTTTGGTAATTGAATGTTGGCAGGAATATCGATTGGAAGGTTAGGAATGCCTTGGCTAGGAATGAATTGTGCGAAGGTTTTGAAGGAAAAACACACCATCATTATTGCTAATAGAATTGGAGTAGATGTGTTTTTAGATTTGCTTTTTATGGCTTTTTGGAAATTAAGAATCATCGTAACCGATTTGTTTTAATTTATTTACTTTGTAAATTTCTACTTCTGAATTGAAACTATTTTGAAAAAAATGGCAGAATTAGTACGGATAGAATTGCCTGTTTTCAATAAATATCACTAAGTTTGGGTTGCAAATTTAATGTATTGCATTGCAAAAGTAATCAATTGTCTTTAATTTCTATCATTTCTACTGAAAACCAGAAATAGAATTATTTTTATTTTTTCAATCTAAAACACCCAAAAACACTTTATTATTTTAATATAAGATGGCAGAAATGAATGTTCCAGTTTATGACGAAGATAGTATTAAATCATTAGACTGGCGAGAACACATTAGGTTACGGCCTGGTATGTATATTGGCAAATTGGGCGACGGGGCATCGAACGATGACGGTATTTATGTACTAGTTAAAGAGGTTATGGATAACTCGATTGACGAACACATGATGGGCAATGGAAAAACCATAGAAATCAAAATTTCCGAACATCGGGTCGAAGTCAGAGATTACGGCAGGGGTATTCCCTTGGGTAAGGTAGTTGATGTAGTTTCAAAAATCAATACAGGAGGAAAATACGATTCGGGTGCTTTTCAGAAATCGGTTGGCTTGAATGGTGTAGGAACAAAGGCCGTAAATGCACTATCCAACTATTTTAAGGTTTCGTCGTTTAGAGAAGGCAAATGCCGATGGGCAGAGTTTGAAAAAGGTATTTTGGTGAAAAAAGCCGAAACAGACGAAGTAACCAATCAACGAAATGGAACTTTAGTAGCTTTTGAACCTGATGATACCGTTTTTAAGAATTATCGTTTTATTCCGCAATATTTAGAAAATTTGATATGGAATTATGCGTTTTTGAATGCAGGTTTAACGATAAATTTTAATGGGCAAAAATATTTTTCGCAGAAAGGTTTATATGATTTGCTTGATAGAAAAACTGATGCCGATGCTTTGAGGTATCCAATCATACATCTTAAAGGCGAGGACATAGAAATGGCCTTGACCCACAGTAATCAATACGGAGAAGAGTATTATTCGTTTGTAAATGGGCAATATACCACCCAAGGCGGTACACACTTAGCGGCCTTTAGGGAGTCGTTGGTAAGGGCAGTTCGTGAATTTTTCAAAAAAGATTATGCCCCAGAAGACGTTCGGGCAAGTATTGTGGCCGCCATTGCGGTCAGAATCCAAGAGCCAGTTTTTGAAAGTCAGACCAAAACTAAATTGGGTTCTCAAACTCTAGAGCCAAACGGTACAGCTACGGTAAGAACATTTATTAACGATTTTGTAAAACAAGAATTAGACAATTTTCTTCATAAAAATCCAACCACTGCCGAAGCCCTCAAAAAAAGAATTGAGCAGTCAGAAAGAGAAAGAAAAGAAATAGCAGGTATTAAAAAACTTGCCAACGATAGGGCCAAAAAAGCAAATCTTCACAATAAAAAATTAAGAGATTGCCGAGTCCATTTGGGCGATGAAAAAAACGAAGACCGAGTTTATTCCACGTTATTTATTACCGAAGGAGATTCAGCATCGGGTTCTATTACAAAATCGAGGAATGTGCAAACCCAAGCGGTTTTTAGTTTGAGAGGTAAACCACTGAACTGTTTTGGATTAACCAAAAAAATAGTTTACGAAAACGAAGAATTTAACCTCCTTCAACACGCTTTAGATATTGAATCGGGAATTGAAAATTTAAGGTTTAATAGGATTGTAGTTGCCACAGATGCCGACGTGGACGGTATGCACATCAGGCTGTTGATTTTAACTTTTTTCTTGCAATTTTTTCCAGATTTGGTTAGAGAAGGCCATGTTTTTATCTTAGAAACACCACTTTTTAGGGTTAGGAATAAAAAAGAAACGATTTATTGTTATTCAGATATTGAACGCCAAAAAGCCATTAAAAAATTATCTCCAAAACCCGAAATAACTCGATTTAAGGGTTTAGGGGAGATTTCGCCTGACGAGTTCGGTAAATTTATTGGCGAAAATATCAGATTAGAACCTGTGATTTTAGATAAAGAAACCTCAATTCTTAAAATATTGACCTACTTCATGGGAAAAAATACACCCGAACGCCAAAAATTTATTATTGAAAACTTGGTTATCGAAAAAGACGAAGTTGCAGAAGAGTTAATCGATTAAAATTAATAAAAATGACTTTAGAAGACCTTAGAAATCAGATAGATAGTATTGATAATGAGCTATTGGAATTATTGAATCGGAGAATGGGAGTGGTCAAGAAAGTTGGCGATTTGAAACGAGATTCTAATGCCATTATTTATAGACCCGAACGAGAAAAATCTATATTAGACAGACTCGAAGGACAGTCGGTTGGATTGCTGAATAGACTAGCGATTGATGCCATTTTTCTTGAGATTTTTGCCGTAGCTCGAAATATTGAATTACCCGAAAGGATTGCCTATTTAGGGCCAGAGGGGAGTTTTACACATCAAGCAGCCGAAAGTAGATTTGGAGCCATGAGTGATTATTCGCCTTTGCCAACCATAAAATCGGTTTTTGAGGAAGTTGAAACCGAAAGGGCTAAATTTGGCGTTGTACCCATCGAAAATAATCAAGAGGGAATCGTAAACGAAACCATTGATT